>JAPOVS010000051.1 GCA_026708055.1 bacterium
CTCTCGGCGCCGACGTCGCCTGGGTACCGGCGGGCTAGGAGGGCAGGGCGTCGCCGCCGGTCGGCGAGGCGACGTCGGTCTCGGCCTCCTCGGCCTCACGGTGCAGCCGGCGGCGGACCAGCGCCACGATCCCGACGATGGCGGCGATCGGGCCGATGATGATGAGGATCTCGTCCCAGCCACCCTGGTGGGCGAGAATCGAGTTGGCGATCATGGGGCCTCCGCAGCTCGGCGCTCACTGTAACCGGCGCCCGCGGCGGGTCGGCGCAGCGCCGGAGGCACCGCAGGGCCCCGGTAGGGTGACGGGGTGAGTGACCGGGCAGGATCGGAGCCGGTCTGCTACCGGCACACGAGCCGTCCCGCCGGTGTGCGCTGCCAGCGTTGCGAGCGGCCGATCTGTCCCGATTGCCAGATCATCGCCCCCGTCGGGTTCCAGTGTCCCGACTGCGTGGCCGCCGCCCGCCGGGGGCGGGCGCTCGGAGCCGCGGCGGCGTCCCGGCCCGCAGCCGCCCCCCGCCGCCGCGTGCAGCCGGTGGTGGTGTCCGGCCCGGCGGCCTTCGATCTCGCCAAGCGCCGCGCCGCGCTCACCGGCGCCCTGGTGGCGGCCAACCTGGTGCTGTTCGTCGTCTCCGCGGCCACCAGCCGGTCGGTGTGGCGCGATCTCGGTGGTCTCGGCGACATCATGGAGAACGGCGCCCTGTGGGGTCCGGCCGTCGCCGTGGATGGGGAGTGGTGGCGGCTGTTCACCAGCGGGTTCCTGCACGCCAACATCCTCCATGTGGGTTTCAACGTGCTGCTCCTGGGACTGCTGGGGGCGCCGCTCGAGCGGCGGCTGGGTGTCGTGCGGTTCGCCGTGCTGTACCTGGCGGCGTTGCTGGCGGGCTCGCTGGGTGCCCTGCTGGCCTCGCCGCGGGCGCTCACGATCGGCGCCTCGGGGGCCGTCTTCGGCCTGATGGGGGCGCACCTCATGGCCTCCCGCGCCGGGGGCCGGCGGGCGCGGGACTCCGGGGTGATGGGGCTCTTGGTGCTGAACCTCGTGACCACGTTCCTGATCCCGAACATCTCCATCGGCGGCCACATCGGCGGCCTCGCCGGCGGTCTGCTGGCAAGCTGGATCCTGCTGGCGCCCGATCGTCGCGGCAGGGTGCCGAGCTGGTTGGCCTCGATGGCGGGGGCCGGCCTCGCCGGGCTCTTCTTCTTCACCGGTCTGCTGGCGGCCACCACCTGGATCGACCCGCTCATCTGAGGGCGCCGGGGCCTGCTAGCGCTCCGGGGACGACTCCACTCGGGCCTTGAGGCGTTCGAGATTGCCCCGCCAGATGCGCCGCAGCACCGGTCGAGCCCCGAGGGCGCCGAGCGGCCCGCCCAGCCACCACGGGAATCGCAGGCCCTCACGCCACACCATCCGGGTGGAGGGGCCCGCGGGCTCCGACGCCAGCTCGAAGCGACCCTCCCCGGAGACCGCACCAGTGTGGCGGACGCCCATGCGGCTCGGCGGCGACCACTCGGTGATCTCCATGAGGTCGGTCGTGCGCAGCGGCCCCACGCGAGTCCGGCAGGCGAAGCGCACCCCGGCACCCCGGCGCTGATCGGTCAGGAACTCGATCGAGATGGCGTCGGCCATCCACTCGGTGTGGGTGGCGATGTCCTCCAGGTGCGCCCAGACCGCCTCGGGCGGGGCGGCGATGGTGGTCTCGACGCGCAGCCTCATCGCTGGGCACTCACCGGCGCGGCCGGTAGACGGCGATCTGCTCCGTCGAGAGGATCGGGTCGAACGTCCCGCCCCGCCAGTCCGCCCAGCGCTCGACCAATGCCAGCCCGGCGTCGCGGGCGGCGGCGTCGAGCTGGGCCGCGGTGCGGTAGTGCAGCCGCCACGGGCGCAGCCGGATCTCCCCGGTGGCGATGTCGATCATCTGACCGCGGATGTTCTGGTTCACCGGATCGTGCTGCCAGGCGCTGAGCACCACCCGGTCGGACTCGACGGCTCGCACGTCCACGCTGTCCACCTGGAATTCCCCGGCTTCGGTGGCGATCCCCCCGGTCTCGCCGGGTTCGTGGCCGGCGCCCGGCAGCGAGGTCTCCACGATCAGGTGGCCGGCGGGTGCCAGCAGCGTGGCCGCCGCCTGGAGGCAGAGCCGCTGCTCCGTCGCGGCGGGCAGGTTGAACAGCGAGTTGAAGGCGCACAGCACCACCGCGAAGCCGGCCCCGGGACGCAACGGCGGGCGGGCCATGTCGCCGAGCACCGGGAGCACCCGCTCGCCGCCGGGCTTGGCGGCCAGGGCGGCCAGCATCGCCCGGGAGGCGTCCAGGGCACACACGTCCGCGCCGGCGGCGGCCAGGGGCAGCGCCAGGCGTCCCGTGCCCGCTCCCATCTCCAGCACCGGCCCACCACCCGCCAGCCGGGCGACCGCGGCCACGCACGCCGTCGTGTCGGTGACGTCGGCGTACCACTCGTCGTAGACGTCGGCGAACGCCTCGCCGTAGGTCCGGGGGTGGTAGTCCTCCACGACTCCAGCCTGTCGCTGCCCGCGCCGAATTCAACGCCGTCGCCGCAACACGAGCCCGCCGACGGCGCTGGCCGCCTGGAAACGGGCCCTAGCCTGGGGACATGGCTGCCGTCGCCTACCTGGATCATGCCGCCTCCACCCCGATGCACCCCGAGGTCGTCGAGGCGATGGGGGAGTTCTACGACGGCTGTTACGCCAACCCCACCGGGGCGCACCGCATGGCCCGCGAGGCCCGGCGGGCCGGCGACGACGCCCGGGACGTCCTGGCCGAGGCGCTCGGCGCCCGGCCCGGCGAGATCGTGTTCTGCGGCAGCGGGACCGAGGCCGACAACCTGGCGGTCTTCGGTGCCGGCTCGGGCGGCCCGGGGGGGACGGTCGTCTGCAGCGCCACCGAGCATCCCGCCGTGCTGCGACCCACCGAGCAGCTGGGCGGGCGCGTCGTCGGTGTCGACCACGAAGGTGCTCTGGACCTCGACGCCCTGGCCGACGCCCTCGACGGCGACGTGCGGCTGGTCTCGGTGATGCTGGCCAACAACGAGACGGGCGTCATCTGCTCCCTGACCGAGGTGGCCGAGGTGATCGCCCGTCACGCGCCCGGCGCGCTGCTGCACACCGATGCGGTGCAGGCCTTCCCGTGGCTCGACGTGGCCGCCCTGGCCGCCCCCGCCGATCTCATCTCGATCAGTGCCCACAAGTTCGGTGGCCCCAAGGGGGTGGGCGCTCTGGTGGTGCGCGACGGCGTGGCGCTGCAGGCCCAGTTGGTGGGCGGCGGCCAGGAGTCCGAGCGCCGCAGCGGCACCCCCAACGTCAGCGGGATCGTCGGCATGGGCGTGGCGGCGGGGCTCACTGTTGCCCGCCGGGCCGATGTGGTGGCCCGCGCCGGCCGGCTGCGCGACCGTCTCGCCGACGGCCTGCGGGCGTCCGTCGAGGGCGTCACCGAGTCCGGTGTCCGTCCCACGACCGGTGCCGCCACGCCGGTCGACCGGTCGGCGAAGGTGGCCGGTTCCTGCCACCTGTGCTTCGAGGGCATCGAGAGTGAGGCGCTGCTCTTCCTCGCCGAGCGGGGCGGCGTGTACGCCTCGGCCGCCTCGGCGTGCGCCAGCGGTGCCGAGCACCCGTCCCACGTGCTCGCCGCCATGGGCTATCCCCGGTCGCTGGCGCGGGGCTCGCTGCGCCTGTCGCTCGGCGCCGCCAGCAGCGAGGCAGACGTGGAGACCGCTCTGGCGGTGCTGCCCCCGGCGGTCGCCCAACTGCGCCGGGCGGCGGCCTAGGCAGGGTCCGGGAACGGGGATCGGCCGGTGCAGGTCCTGGTGGCGATGTCGGGGGGCGTGGACTCCTCGGTGGCGGCGGCCCTTCTTGCTCAGGACGGCCACGAGGTGGTCGGTGTCACGATGAAGCTGTGGGGCGGGCCGTCGGACACCGGCTGCTGCTCCGTGGCCGACGTGATCGACGCCCGGCGGGTGGCCGACGCCCTCGGCGTCGACCATCACGTCTTCAACTTCGGCGAGGACTTCTCCGCCCGCGTCGTGGAGCCGTACGTGGACGATCACGTCGCCGGCCGCACGCCCAACCCGTGCGTCGAGTGCAACCGCCACATCAAGTTCGACAGGCTCCTGCGGCGGGCCGACGCGCTGGGGTTCGACGCCGTCGCCACGGGCCATCACGCCCGGGTGGTGCGCCGTCCCGACGGCACCCGCCGCCTGGCGAGGGGCGCCGATGCCGCCAAGGACCAGTCCTACGTGCTGTACATGCTGGGCCAGGAAACCCTTTCCCGGGTGCTGCTGCCGGTGGGCGACATGACCAAGGACCGGGTGCGCGCCAAGGCCGCCGAGCTGGGCCTGCGCACCGCCGCCAAGCCCGACAGCACCGACGTCTGCTTCATCCGGCGCGGCGAGCGGGACTCGTTCCTGTCGGCGCGACTGGAGGCGACTCCCGCCAGGGTCGTCGACACCTCGGGCCGGCAGCTCGGCGAGATCCCGTCTGCACAGCTGGTGACCCTCGGCCAGCGCAAGGGCCTCGGCGTGGGCGGACAGGAACGTCCGCTGTACGTGGTCGAGCGCGACGTGGCCGGGGGCGTGGTGACCCTCGGCGACCGGGCGGATCTGCTCCGCGACCACCAGCAGGTGCGCGACGTGGCGTGGGCGGCCGGGCCCGTGCAGGGGCCGATGCTGGTGCAGACCAGTGCCCACGGCGCACCCCGCCCGGCGACCCTCGACGGCACCCGGGTGTGCTGGCAGGCGCCGCAGCAACGGGTGGCGCCGGGCCAGAGCGTGGTGTTCTACGACGGCGACGAGGTGCTGGGCGGCGGGATAGCCACCTGAAGTCGTGCCGCCCTCAGGCGGCCGGCGTGGGGATGCGGCGCTTGCGGGCCTCGGCCACGACGGCGGCCGGTCGAGTGGGCGCCACGAGCAGGGCGGCGACCTTCTCGTGGGCGCCGCCGGAGCGGGCGGGGGTGAGGCTCACCGGCTCGGCGAGACGCAGCTCGAACAGCAGCCCGCCGGCGCCCGCGGTGAGATCGCGGGCGTCGCTGCCCGCCGGCGCCGGCCCGAAGGCGGCGATGACCGGCCGGCGGAACAGCGTCGGCTCGGCCAGGGCCAGGCGATCGTGCAGCACCAGTCCCGCCGGCACGTACACCAGCCAGCGCCGGGCCAGGCCGTGCAGGGCCCGCATCCCGGCCACAGCGATCAGCCAGCCCGCCACCGTGACCAGCGGCCCCAGCACCCAGTGGCCCGCCGCCCATAGCAGCGGGCCCGCCGCCATTCCCCCCAGCGTCAGCGCCCAGGTCGGCACCAGCACGCCGACCAGCACCGCCGCCGGCGCCCGCAGCGCCAGGCGCCGCTCGTGGCCGTAGCTGGTGGCGTCGATGAACCGGTCACCCACCAGCGGCGACAGGGCGCCGACGGCCACCATCGCGCCACAGGCCAGGCCCAGCGCCGCGGCCGTCCCGGCTCCGGTGACCGCCGCCGCCCAGCAGGCCGCGGCCAGCACCCCCGGCGCCAGGATCCGCAGCACCGTCAGCGAGGTGGTGTGCGGCACGAGCAGGGCGGTGAGCCCCACGGCCCACAGCGCCCAGGCACCGGCGCCGGCCGTGGTGGCGAACGCCCCCGAGACGTCCTGCAGCGCCTCGCCCAGCAGCCGGCCGGCACTCCAGGGCAGTGACGCCCAGAGAGCCCGCAGCCCGGCGATCCAGAGCTTCCCGATCACCCCTCCAGCCTGCTACGGCGCGGGCGACTGTGGCAGATCGGCGGCGAAATGGCAGGCCACGGGGTGGTCCAGGCCCCGCAGGGTCAGCTCGGGGTCCTCGTCGGCGCAGCGTGGTGCGGCCCGGTTGCAGCGAGTCCGGAAGGCGCACCCCGATGGCAGGTCCAGGGGGTTGGGCACGTCGCCCTCCAGTCGCACCCGCTGCCGTCGCCGCTGGAGATCGGGATCCGGCAGCGGCACCGCAGACAGCAGCGCCTGCGTGTAGGGGTGTCGGGGGTTCCCGTAGACCTGCGAGCGGCTCCCGATCTCGGTGATCCGCCCGACGTGCATCACAGCCACCCGGTCACAGATGTGGCGCACCACCGCCAGGTCGTGGGAGATGAACAGGATCGCCAGCTCCAGATCCCGCTGCAGTTCGGACAGCAGGTTCAGGATCTGGGCCTGGACCGACACGTCGAGCGCCGAGACCGGCTCGTCGCAGATCAGCAGCGAGGGCCCGGGCGCCAGGGCACGGGCGATGGCGACCCGCTGGCGCTGCCCGCCGGAGAGCTCGTGGGGGTAGCGCCGGGCGAACGCCGGATCCAGGCCGACCCGTTCGAGCAGCTCGGCCACCCGCCGGCCGATGTCGGCGCCTGGCTCCCAGACCCGCAGGCCCTCGCCGACGATGTTGCGCACGGTCAGGCGCGGGTTCAGGCCGGCGTAGGGATCCTGGAAGACGATGCCCAGCTCGCGCCGCACGGTGCGCATCTCGGCGGCCGGCAGGGCCGTCAGGTCCTGGCCGCGATAGCGGATCGAGCCGGCCGTCGGCTCCAGGAGGCGCAGGATCAGCCGCGCCGTCGTGGACTTGCCGCAGCCCGACTCGCCGACGAGGCCGAGCGTCCGGCCGGCCTCGAGATCGAAGGACACGCCGTCCACCGCCTTCAGCACGCTGCGGCGCGTGCCGAAGTGCTTCTCGAGCCCCTCGACGACCAGCAGTGGTCTGTCGGCGGGATCCGGGTCCCGGCCCTCGGCGGCGGCGGCGGGCGCGGCACTCACGGCGCCGGCCCGATGCTCTCGCTGTGGTGGCAGGCCACGGACACGTCGCTTCCCGGCGGCCAGACCCGCATCTCCGGAGCCTCGACACCGCAGACGTCGGTGGCGAAGCCGCAGCGGGGAGCGAACCGGCACCCGGGCGGCGGATGGATGAGGCTGGGCGGCGTGCCGGCGATGCGCGCCAGGTCGCCCGGGGTGTCGTCGATGCGGGGCATCGCCGCCAGCAGGCCGGCCGTGTAGGGGTGTCGGGGGCGCCGGTAGACCTTGCGCACCTGACCCTGCTCCACCGACTTGCCGGCGTACATGACCATGACCCGGTCGGCGGCGGAGGCCACGACGCCGAAGTCGTGGGTGATGAGCAGGATCGACCCGTTCAGGTCACGCGCGATCCGGGCCAGGGTCTCCAGAATCTGAGCCTGCACCGTGACGTCCAGCGCCGTGGTCGGCTCATCGGCGATCAGCACCTTCGGATCGAGAGCCACGGCCATGGCGATCATGACCCGCTGGCGCATCCCGCCGGAGAGTTCGTGAGGGAAGGAGTCGGCGCGCCGGGCGGGCGCCGGGATGCCCACGAGGTCCAGCAGCTCGATGGCCCGGCGCTTCGCGACGGCGCGGGGCACGCGCTCGTGGGCGCGGATCATCTCGACGATCTGGTCGCCGACGCGCCGCAGCGGGTGCAGCCCGGTGAGGGCGTCCTGGAAGATCATGGCGATCTCCGCCCCCCTGATCTCCCGCAGGCGCTCGGGGGTGGCCTGCGCGAGGTCCTCGCCGCGCAACAGCACCTGCCCGCCGACGATGCGTCCGGTGCGCCGCGGCAGCAGCCCCAGTATCGACAGCGCCAGCACCGTCTTGCCGCAACCGGACTCGCCGACGACGGCCAGCACCTCGTCCTCGTACAGGTCGAGGCTGATGCCGTCGGTGGCGGTCACCGTCCCGTTCTCGGTGTCGATCTCGGTACGCAGGTCCCGCACCGACAGCAACGGCTCGGTCGGGGAGAGTATCCGAGGGCCCGATCGCGCCGGCCCGGCCGAGGTACTCACAGCTCCTCCTGCGTCGGGTCGAGCGAGTCGCGCAAGCCGTCGCCGATGAAGTTGACGCACAGAGCCGTGATGACGATCGCCAGGCCCGGTGCCCAGACCAACCAGGGCGCCGTGATCACGAACCCCTCGTTCCCGCCCAGCATGTTCCCCCAGGTGGCGGTGTGCGTGGGGCTGACGCCCAGGCCCAGGAAGCTGAGGGTCGACTCGGCCAGGATTGCCGCCGCCACCGTGAGCGAGGCAGTGACGGTGATCTCGCCGACCAGGTTGGGCAGCAGGTGGCGGCGCATGATCTGCCACCTCGGCACACCCAGCGCCCGTGCCGCCTCCACGAACTCCAGCTCCTTGAGTGCCAGCACCTTGCCCCGCACGATGCGGGCGAGCGCCATCCAGGCGATGCCCGAGAGGACGATCACCACGTCCCACACACCGTCGCCGAGGAGCCTGGCGGCGACGATGACGACCATCAGCCCCGGCAGTGCCAGCAACGTGTCGGTGAGGCGCATCAGCACCGCGTCGAGCAGCCCGCCGAAGTAACCGGCCACGATGCCGACCACGGTGCCGACGCCACCTGCGATGAGCGCCACCATGACGCCGACGAGCAGCGAGACGCGCCCGCCGTGGAGGATGCGGCTGAGGTTGTCGCGCCCGAGGGTGTCGGTTCCCAGCAGGTAGGTGCCGTCGGGGCTCGCCAGGATGTCGTCGAGGTTCTGCTCCACCGGGCCGAACGGTGCGACCCGGTCGGCGAACACCGCGCCGGCCACGATCACCACCAGCACCACGGCCGAGATGACCGCCGGTCGCCGCCGGAGGAAGCGGCGCAGCGCCAGCCGCCACGGGCTCATCGGCCTCTCCGTGGCGAGGGACTCGGCCTCGCCGCTACCCGCGGGCAGAGCGCCGCGCCCGCCGGAGGCTGCGGGCCCGTCAGACATGGCGGACCGCCCCGCGCCCCAGGCGCACACGGGGATCCAGCACCCCGTAGAGAAGGTCGGCGACCAGGTTCAGCGCGAACACCGCCACCGCCGTGATCATCACCACCGGCAGCAGGATCGTGTAGTCGCCGCCGTTGAGGGCGTCGAGGAACAACAGCCCCATGCCCGGGTACTGGAACACCCGCTCGGTGACGATCAGGCCGCCGACGAGTTGGCCGATGTCGATGGCGACCAGCGTCGTGACCGGCACCAGCGCCGAGCGCATGCCGTGGCGCACCACCACCCGGCTCTCGCGCAGCCCCTTGGCGCGGGCGGTGCGGATGTAGTCGGCGCCCATCACCTCCAGCATCGAGGACCGCATGTAGCGGCTGTAGACGGCCACCAGCTGCAGCGACAGCGCCATCGTGGGAAGGATCAGGTGGCGGACCCGATCCAGGAGGTCGAAGCCCTGTTGGCCCGGTGAGTAGATGCCCGCGGTCGGCAGCAGGGGCGGACCCACTCCCAGCCAGTTCGCCAGGTAGAGGCCGAAGAACAACTGCAGCATCAGGCCCAGCCAGAACACCGGGATGGAGATGCCCAGGAACGACACGCCCACCGAGGTGTAGTCCCACAGCGAGCCGCGGCGGATGGCCGAGATCGTTCCGACGGCCAGGCCGATCAGCAGGGAGAGGCTGACGGCCGCGGCCACAAGCAGCAGCGTGTTGGCCAGGGCCCGCTCCACGAAGGGCCACACGTCCTGGCCGTTCTTGACCAGCGACGTGCCGAAGTCGCCGGTCACGAAGTTGCCGAGCCACTTGCCGTACTGCACGTGCAGCGGGCGGTCCAGGCCCAACAGCTCGATGTAGGCCTGCTTGGCCTCGGGGCTGATCCGCGGGTTGAGCGTGAGTTGGGCGGCGGGGCTGGAGATCTGCCCGGCCGCCCAGAACGTGCCGAAGGAGATGACCACCAGCACCGGGACGGTGACGGCCAGGCGCCGCAGGGCGTAGGCGATCACGGGTGCACCCGCCGTGACCTTCGGACTCCGCTCACGTCGCCTCGGCCTCGCCTCCTGTGCCCCGGCCGGCGCCCGTGTGAGGGTCCGCGGGGCGGCGCTCCCGTCCGCCTCTCAGCCGATGACGCGCCAGTCGTAGATGTCCTTGAAGCCGCCGTAGACGCTGAAGGCGTAGGCGCCGGGACCCTCGACGAGCGAGCTGTTCCAGACCAGCAGGTAGGGCAGCAGGTACAGCGGGATCCAGGGCACGTCGTCGGCCAGGATCGCCCCGAGTTCGTGCACCAGCGCCAGCCGGGCCCCGGCGTCCACCTCCCGGTCGATGGCAGCGGCCAGGTCGCTGGCCTCCTGGCTTGCGTAGGCGGTGAAGTTCTGGCCGGTGTACCCGTTGGCCTCGGTGGGGATGCCGTCGATGTCGTACAGCGTCTGCACGGACGGATCGGGTGATGTGCTGCTCGCGTAGAGCGCCACCGGCCCGAAGTTCATGACCGGCAGCCGGTTCTGGAACAGCTCGCCGGCGTCGTAGTTGATGATCTCCCAGCCGATGCCGAACGGCGCGGTCATCTCGCTGACGAGGGCCTGCACGTCCTCGCGCCGCTTGTTGCCCGCCACGGTGTTCCACTGCAGGATCAACTCCTCGCCCTCGGGGTTCACCCAGAGGCCGTCGGGGTCGGGCCGGCTCCAGCCCTCGGCGGTCAGTAGCTCTGTCACCTCGTCCAGGTCCTGGGTGTAGCGGGCGAAGTCGTCGTTGCACCATTCCCCGAAGGTGGGGTTCCAGCCGGCGCACTGCAACACCTGGGGATCGTCGATGATGGAGCCCAGCGCCACCTCGGCGATGAGTTGGCGGTCCAGCGAGTAGGCCACGGCCCGGCGAATGTTCCCGGTGATCTCGAAGCGGCGGTCGGGGGCGTTCTGGTTGATCCAGAGCCCCTCCAGGTACGTGCCGCCGCCGCCCACGAAGGTCAGATCGCCGGTGAGGCGCTGCACGGCGCCGGGGAACGGCTGCGGGAACGCCGCCATGACCTCGCCGGTCTGCAGGGCCACGATCTCGGAGTCGGTGTCCTCGCGGGGCACCATGACGACCCGGTCCACCAGGGGCCGGCGCTCGGGCACCCAGTAGAGCTCGTTGGGGACCAGCACGTGCTGGTCCTGGCTCCAGGACTGCTGCAGCCAGGGGCCGGCCGAGACGGGGATGTGATCGTTCCAGGCGCCGGCGATGTTGGTGTCGGGGCCGAGGGCGTGGGCGGGGAGCACGAATCCGAACAGGTCCCGCCAAGGGGCGTAGATCTCACTGAAGGTGACCACCGCGGTGTGCGGGTCGCTGGTGTCGACGTCGGTGATGAGTTCGTAGCCGATGGTGCCGAGGGTGCCGTCGGTGTCGAGGCGGGCCCGCCAGGTGAACCGCACGTCGGCGCTGGTGAACGGCGTGCCGTCGCTCCAGACGGCCTCGGGGTTCAGGCGGTAGGTGACCGTGAAGGTGCCGTCGTCGGCCACCGCGAGACCGTCGTTCTCGATGGTCGGCTCCTCGAGGAGGGTGGGGGAGGGCCGGTAGGCGTTGCCGGGGTCCAGTTCCATGAGCGACGGCAGCAGGTGCGTCGCCACCGACCAGATCATCCAGGTGGAGTTGGCGCAGGAGGTCACTGGGTTGAGGCACTCGGGCCACTGCTCCACGGCCAGGATCAACTCGCCGCCGCGCGCCTCGGTGGGCTCGTCGCCGGCGGCGGGCTGCGGGTCCGCGGGGGTTGGCGGCGTGGCGGTCGTCTCGTCGCCGGCCGTGTCCGGTGCGGCCGACGTCGTGGTGGGTGTGCCGGCTGCCGGTGTCTCGCCGTCGCCGGCTCCGCCGCCGCACGCGGTCACAACGAGAACCAGAACCGCCGGCAGCGCCGCCATCCGTCTACGCGTCATGTGCACAAAGCTATTCGCCGGCAGGGGTTTCCCGAGCGATCCTGTGCATGCGTCATCCCGGCGCGGGTGCCGGGGAGGCCGGCCCCGATGCTGCATGCCCAATTGCTCGAACTCGCCGGCCGGGCGCAGTTCGCGGCGGTCCGGGGATTCGGACGTGGCCGTCGGTGGGCGGTTCGGGAATGAAGTGCGGGACTGTGTCGCAGGGCGTCGGTACAGTTCGGGCGTGGTGAGTGAGCCTCGCTCGACCGGGAGTGCGGCAGCCGTGCCGTCCGAGGCCGATCGGGCCAGGGCGGAGGAGTTGCGCCGGCTGGTGCGCCGTCACGCCGAGCTCTACTACGGGCGGGGCGGTTCGGAGATCCCCGACGCCGACTACGACGCCTTGGTCGCGGAGCTGCGCGCCCTCGAGGAGCGCTACCCCGAGTTGGCCGATCCCGACTCGCCGACGCAGACCGTCGGTGCCCCGCCGTCGGTGCTGTTCGCCCCGGTCACCCACGATGTGCCGATGATGTCGCTGGACAACGCCTTCGACATCGCGGAGCTTCAGGCTTGGGACACGCGGGCCGCCTCCCGTCTCGACGGGCCCGCCGGTCCCTACGTCTGCGAGTTGAAGTTCGACGGTCTGGCGATCTCTGTGCGCTACGAGCGGGGCTGGCTGGTGCGCGCCGCCACCCGCGGCGACGGCAGGGTGGGCGAGGACGTCACGCACAACGTCGCCACCATCGACGACGTGCCCCGCTCGCTGGGTCCCGGCGCACCCGAGGTGCTGGAGGTGCGGGGCGAGGTCTACATGGCGATCCCCGCCTTCGAGCGGCTCAACGAGGCGCGGGAGGCAGCGGGCGAGGCCCGCTACGCCAACCCCCGCAACACCGCGGCGGGGTCGCTGCGCCAGAAGGATCCGTCCGTCACCGCCGAGCGGGAGTTGAGCTGGTGGTGCTACCAGCTCGGCACCACCGTCGGCGGCCCGACCCTCGAGCGCCACAGCGAGACGCTGGAGTTCCTCGCCGACCTGGGGCTCCCCGTCAACGACGCCTGGCGTCGTATCGAGGATCTAGCTGCTGTCGAGACCTATGTGTTGAGGGCCGAGGAGCAGCGCCACGCCCACGACTACGAAACCGACGGCGTGGTGATCAAGGTCGACGACTTCGAGCGCCAGCGGGCACTGGGTGTTACCAGCCACCATCCCCGCTGGGCGGTGGCCTACAAGTTCCCGCCCGAGGAGCGCAGCACCAGGCTGCGGGAGATCCAGGTCTCCATCGGCGGAAAGGGCAAGGCCACGCCGTTCGCCGTGCTGGAGCCGGTCTTCGTGGGCGGCTCCACGGTGCAGATGGCCACGCTCCACAACGAGGATCAGGTACGGGCGAAGGACGTACGCCCCGGCGACATCGTCGTCGTGCGCAAGGCCGGCGATGTGATCCCCGAGGTGCTGCGCCCGGTGAAGTCCGAGCGCGCCGAGGGGCTGCCGGAGTGGGTGTTCCCGGAGTTCTGCCCCTGCGCCAACCGCTCGCCGCTCGTACGCGAGGGCGACGACGCCGCCCACCACTGCCGCCACCCGCAATGCCCCGCCCAGCAGGCCGGCGCCATCGAGCACTTCGCCTCCCGCGGCGCCATGGACATCGAAGGTCTCGGCGAGAAGAACGTCCGGCTGCTGATCGACAAGAAGCTGCTATCGGACGTAGGCGATATCTACGTCCTGCCGGCCAAGGCCGAGCAGATCGCCAGGCTGGAGATGGAGAGCACCTACGGCGAGGACGCGGCCGCCAGGCTGCTGAAGTCCGTCGAGGCCTCCAAGACCCGACCACCGGTCGGCGCCTGTCTCGGTGGACAATACGACTATCGACGGTTGACAGGCCTCCAGACCCGCCGCAGGCGGCTGTCAGCCGCATTGCTGCATGGATTGGGCATCAAGGGGGTGGGTGAGAAGACGGCGCAAGCACTCGTGAGGCACTGCGGGAGTCTCGAAGCGTTGGCAGAGGCGGATGAGCAAGAACTGAGGGGGGCCGATGGGGTCTCGGAGAGGGTTGCTCGAGAAATCCGGCGCTTCTTCGCGGACCCGGACGAGCAGGTTGTCTTGGCCGCACTGGCTAGCGCCGGCGTAGATGCCGCCGCAGGCTTCACCGAGGCCGCTAAGAGGGCGACAGTTGTTAGCACGCCGGATGGCGATACGAAGGCAACGGAGGTTCGTCAGGTCACCCCTGCTGTGGAGGCGGCAGCCACCACCGGCGCAGGCGGGACGGTCGCGGGCGCGCCGACGGAACCGGCGGCCGGCATCCAACCCGAGGCCGCGCGGGCCGGGGCGCCGACCGTCGGCGACGCAGCGAGGCCGGTCGAAGCCTCACTCGTCCGGCGCATCAGGACGTACGCGGGCGCCCTGGGCATCACCGGGCTGGGGGAGAAGCTGGCGGCCGAGTTGGTTGCCGCCGGGCTGGTCGCCTCTGTCGCCGACCTCTACCGGCTGCGGGTGGCCAGAGTGGCGGAACTGCCCACCGTGCGCACCTTCGGCAAGCAGAACGCCGCCAACCTCGTGGCCGGCATCGAGGCCTCCAAGCAGCGGCCGCTGGCGCGCCTGCTGTTCGGACTGAACATCCGCCACCTGGGCGGGGCCGTGGGCGAGTTTCTCGCGGACGAGTTCAGACACCTGGACGACATAATCGCGGCGGACGCGGAGCGGCTGGCGGAAGTTCCCGGCGTCGGTCCCACCATCGCCACCAGCGTGCGGGCCTTCTTCGATGACAAGGACAACCGGGCCGTTGTCGAGAAGCTGCGCGCCGCCGAGGTGAACTTCGCTCGCCCGTCACCTACCGACGAGGGCGAGGTCTTGCCGACGACCCTCGAGGGCATGGCCATCGTCGTAACCGGCACCCTCGAGAACTACAGCCGGGAGGAGGCGGCGGCAGTGATCACCGCGCGGGGTGGTCGGTCGCCGGGCAGTGTGTCGGGCAGTACGACGGCCGTCGTGGCGGGGGCGTCGCCCGGCGCCTCGAAGCTCACCAAGGCTGGGAAGTTGGGCGTCCCGATCCTCGACGAGCAGGCATTCAAGCACCTCTTGGACACCGGCGAATTCGATCAGTAGTCCCCGTCGCCCGGATCAACACTTCAGGGGGCGAACTCCTTGACTAGTAGCATGAGGGCGAAGATCCCCGGTCGGCAAGACCGTTGGTCGCCGCGCCGTTGGCACGATCCACGACGTATTCGTTCACCGCCGCGCGCTCAGACAGATGCGTCTAGTCCGAATCTCGCAGGGTTCCAGATGATCTTTGCCAAGTCTCGGAAGAGTTCTTGACGCTCGTCGATGGCCGCTCTCGTGAATGACTCGTACGACTTAAATGGCAGATCGTGTTCTTCGCGCAGTCTTCGGAGGGCCGGGTTGTGTTCGTACATCTTTGGGTGCAGCGATTGTTCGAGTGGATTCTGGGAGAAATAGTGGGGTAGCTTCTCCTCGTATGGCATGTCGCTATAGCTGGCGTTGAAGTCTTTGGGAAGGAGCAATTGTCCGCCGATCTTGTTGCGATACTCGGCGAACTCGTGTTCGAAGTCGAACTCATGAGCGTGACTCTCGAAATGGTTGGCCCAGATGTGTTCTACTTCAAATGGTGGGTTACGCTTCCGGCTCAAGTACTCATCGAAGGGCACACCAGTCACAAGCTCAGTGTCCAGCCAGGATGTCATTCGTGCGAGAAGATACCGGATATGTGATTTCTTGCGCCTATGGAGTCCAAGCCAGAGCATTCCATCGAGGCGCTTGTCTTCCTCTTCTAGCCATTCAGACAAGACACTTCTGATCATCTCAGTCGATTGGTTTCGCAACTTCTTCATCAGATTGAACATCGTGTATACGATCGTGGAATACCCGAAGTTGCGGTAGTTGACCATTCGCCGAACGACATAGATGTCCAGCGCTCCTGCGACTAGGGCAGCCTTTTGTCGGAAGGTCTCGTCATCGTCCTCGGGAGTGATCGCAGCAAGAATTACAGCCAGTTGAAGTGTCAAGCCGCTCCGAGTGTTGTAGCGGACGGATTGCAGTCCATCTCGGAGGTTCGACGAGGCGTCGATCAGTTCGATGTATCGTCCGCTTAGCGGAAAGAACTCGTCAACGACCAGTCGACGAAAGTCATCGTCGCTGCGTAGGCCGAGGTCCTCGGACTTGTCGCGTACCCATTTGTGAAATGCAGTTCCGATGACGTCAAAGTCACCGGGTGAGGCCTTCGCCTTACCCTGGCGTATAGTGTCAGCATAGTTGCCTCGTAACCAAGCCTTTACGAACTCTGCATCGGCATTTTCTTCCACATCAGTCAACGCTGTTATGCGCGTTCGCCAATCTTCGTTAAGCGTATGAATGGCATCCTCGTCGCCAACACGGGCAATGAGGTAGCTCTTTAGCATGTCGATGCTCGTTAGGCGCAAACCTCGGTCGTTCATCGTCTCGAAGATCTCGAGTGCCATATCCTGATCGGGGATAGTGATCTCCACCAGAGTTACTCGGTGCTGCAACCAGTCAGTGAAGTACGGAAGTATCTGCGCATCTTCACCACGTAGATCATCGGAGAATCGCTCAAGAATGGTTCTGTATCTGTCCCAGAGATTTCGCACGGACTCACGCTCGTTGCGAGTGTCGAAGTCCAGATCGTCAAGAATGGCCTGGAGACAATCCGCACGTTCTGGGACATCGAGATTGAAAGTCTTCCGGCCCATGGAATACGAGTAGATCAGCAGGTTGAGCGCGGTGGCGTCCTCGGGGTGCGTATCCTTGAGCCACCTCCGTAGACAGATGAGCAGAAGAGTCAAGGTCGTGATCCGCTGCTGACCGTCGACGAGATAGCGAACGCCGTCACGTTGGGCGGTGACGATCGGACCGAGGAAGTACGGTCGATAGGATGCGACGGCTGGCCGCTCATGTGAGCTCTCGTACTCATCGAGGAAGCGGTCGGTGAGATCATCGAGGAGATCTGCCACTTGGGCTTCCGCCCACCGGTACTCGCGCTGATAGAAGTCCAAGCCATAGCGCGTGTTCGACAGCAACTGGCTGACCGATCGGGCTGAGCCGACTATGTGTTGGATGTCCGCCTCAGGAGCCCTCTTTCAGTCTGCGGAGCCTTCGTCTGCCGACAGAGAATAGGCGGCACCGTTCGCCCGCAGTGACGGTCTGAGTTTGTGCGCGGGGGTTTGGGCTACGACGGGCGTGGTCGCAGGCCGGACTGCAGCGCCCAGTCGAGGACGGCGCGCCGGCGTGCGGCGAGGTGGCCGGCGGCTTCAGTGAGGTGGCGGTCGAAGGCGGGGTCTGGGTCTGTGGGGGGCGGGCTGGTGGCGAGCTGGGCGATGTGCAGTGTTTCCTCGTAGGTGACGGTGGGGGCGTAGCGCTGTCGGTGGTAGCGAAGTCCGTCTTCGATGGTGCAGGCGCCGGTGCGATCCATGGCGGCGATGTCGATGTAGTCGCGGCCCTGCCGACGGTGCTGGATGACTTCGAGTTTGGTGGCCATGAGGTCCGGGACCGACCCGACGGCGATGCCGTCGACGACGCTTGGGGCGGCGAGCTGGGTGGCGTGGCCGGCGACGAAGCCTCGGAGGTCTCTCATGACGGTGACGGGCACGCCGTCGAAGGCGACTTTGGCGATGTGCGGCCGGTCGTCGTCTCTGTAGGCGGCGCGGGCAGCGGCTGACAGCAGCTTGGCGGCGACGGCGGGTGAGTCGAAGGGTTCCAGGGTCATGAAGTCGAGGTCGTGGCTGTGGCGGTGGCGCAGGAGCATGGCGATGGCGGTGCCGCCCATCAGAGCGCAGTCGAGGCCCTCGAGGGCGGCGGCGACGCGGGGCCACGCCGCGATCATGTTGTCGCTGAGGACATCGCTGTAGTCCCCGATGGCGGTCAAGTCAGCGCCTCGATGGCCGCGGCGATCAGCTTGGGGGCTTCCGAGCCGGCGTCGGGGTAGCGGCTGTGGCAGGCGGCGAGCTGCTCGACCGTGAAGCTCGACAACACCCAGGATCGGGCCTCGGAGTCGAACGATTCGATGAGGCGGCAGCCCACGAGGGCGGCGTCACGGGGCAGGCGCAGATCGGCGGGGTCCGATCCCGAACAGAAGTGATGCCAGAACTCATCGGGGACCGGCCCCTTGGGGCCTCGACGCTGGGTGGGGTCGGGTCGGGGCACGTCGGCCATGAGCGCCGCGGTGGCAGATGCACCGGCGAGGCGCCAGAACACGATGCGCTCATGTTGGCGCCGCACCGGCGGGGTCTCCTCGCTGGCCACGACGAGCCCGGCATCGCGGAGCCGCCGCAGCGCCGCAGAAGCGGTCGCGACGTCGAAGCCCGCCCGGTGCGCGACCGCTGCTTCGGCGGCGCCGCGCGGCCACAAGCGCAGCACCGAGAGGATCGCCCTCTCGCAGGGCTCCAGGACCTCAGCCGGAGTAGCAGCGGGGGCGGTGATCGCCGTCATGGCGGTGGGGCCGGCCACAGCGTCGAGAGTAGTTGCCGCGGAGGACGGGGCGGCGGGCCAGTACAGCTTGGGGCGGCGTCGCTCCCGCACCCGCAGCCGCGCCTCGAAGGCGGGGAGATGGGTGGTGAGCAGCGTGTTGGAGAGGATCTCGAGGTAACCGTTCACGGTGGAGCGGACTGGCGGACGACTCCGCGGTCGCTCGGTCCGGCCGTGTCGCTCAGGCGGCCCTGAAGCACCAGCGGACCTCGCCCCGGCGGGGCGAGTTGGGGCCCTCGGCGAACGGGTAGAAGACCGCCCGGGCGCAGTTCTCCCCGGCGCGCAGCTTCGTGACGGTCTGCGACCGGCCCGGCTGGTACACGGACCGGTTCACCGAGGTGGCCTGCACCGACTCGTTCTCGGGCAGTCGACGGCCGTTCAGGTACAGCTCGATGACGTAGCGGGGCGTGTCGGTGAGGTCGAGCCCGAACGCCTGCTGCACGAGCACCTCGCTGCCCGGCTCGGGGATCAGCTCCTCCACCCGCGAATCCACCGGGGGGCCGCTGTCGCCGTCGCGCACCAGGACGGCGGCGGTGATGGAGGCGATCCCTGCAGTGGCGATGAGGGCGGCGATGAGTGCCTGGCGGCGCTTACTCAGAGCCACGACCGTCAGGCTAGAGCCGGTCTGATCGCCAGCCGCGGCGGTAATCTCGACCATCGTGGACACCGGAGCCTCCGAGCCTCCTGACGAGAACGCAGGCGACGGCGTCCCCGGGGAGGTGCTCGAGCCCCTCGAAGGCGACGACACCGGTCAAGCCGAGGTGGAGCCGGAACTCGCCGGAGACGTGTCCACCGGCGGCCCTGCGGAGGCGGCCGAACTCCCCGCCGCCGAACGCGGCGAGACCGCCTGGGAGCCCGTGCCGATCGCCGGGCGCTACCGGATCGGCGAATACGTGGCCGAGAGCCGGCTCGGGAGGACCTACCGGGCCACCGACGGCGACAGCGGCCAAGACGTGGAGGTGACGTTCCTGGACGCCGAGGCCGTGGCCGACGCGGCGGACGCCGCGGCCCGCCTGGAGGAGTTGCGCAACCTCCGGCACCTGCACGTCCTGCCGCTTCTGGACTGGCAACTCGACCCGGTGCCGTACCTGGTCCATCCGGCTCCGGCGATGCGCCTGCAACGACTCATCGAGTCGGGGGCGGCCCTCACGCCCTCCCAGACGCTGCTCATCGGTCTGCAGGGGGCCGAGACGCTTTACAACCTGCGCCGGAGCGGGGTCACCCACGGGGCTATCACACCGGCGAACTGCTGCGTCGACGTGCGCGGCCGGCTGCGGCTGGCCGACATGGGAGTGGACTTCCTGCGCCGCCCACTGCATCCCTCCGAAGCGACCCGCTACGACGCCCCCGAGACGATCCGGGTCGTCGATCTCGGGATGCCGCCCGCCGGGGACGAAGCGGTCGAAGCAGCGGCCGGCGCGGCAGAGGACGGGACAGGCGAGTATCCCGCCGTCGACGTCGGGGCCGGCACGCCTGCGCCCGCCGCCGGGACCGCCGACCCGGGAGATGCTCCGGCCCCGGTCGGCGACCCAGTTGCCGGGGCCGCCGCGGCCGACGTGTACAGCCTTGCGGTGGTGCTGACCGAGGCCGCCGCCGGCCGACCCGTGGCGCCCGGGGAGATGAGCCAACTCGGGCGCCTGACGGCTCCGGCGGGCGGGGGGACCGCCACCGCCAGGAACGTGGCGCGCCTGGCCCCGCTGCTGGCGCAGGCGTCGGCAACCAGACCCGAGAACCGCCTCGAGGCCGACGAGCTGGCGCTGGCGCTGCGCGCCACCGCCGAGATGTTCCCGCCGCCCACTCGACTCGACGAGGCGTTCCGGCGCGCCGAAGAGCATGAAGCGAGGCCCGCCTCGCCGGAGCCGGCGGAGGTCGGCCCGGCGACGCAGCCCGGGCGCATCCGGCGCCTCGCGCTGCACTCGGCGGTCGCGGCGGCGGTCGTGGTCGCCGCCGCCCTGCTGGTGATCTTCAGCACTCCCGGTGACGACACACCTGCTCGCGCCGTGCCCGGGGTGGTCGGCACGGATTGGTCCGAGGCCTCGGAGACGCTCACGGCCTCGGGCTGGGAGGTGCGCCGCCTGGACGTGCGGGTCCCGGGCGCAACGCCCGGCGAGGTCGTCGGGCAACTGCCCTCCGAGGGCGAGCTGCTCGACGAGGGCCAAGCGGTCAAGGTGCAGGTGAGCCTGGGGGAGCCGCTGGTCGTCATCCCCGCCGACATCGTGGGGATGACCGTCGAGGATGCCGGGTTGCGGCTCTCCGAGATCGGTCTCAGGATCGGCGCCGTGCAGACCACTCTGGATCCGGCCGTACCCGAAGGCTCGGTGGTTGCGGTCAACGAGATGCTTCCGGAATTGCCGCGCGGTTCGGCTGTGGATCTGGTGGTCGCCGTCGGGGGGTAGCTTCCGAGCCATGGCCGAACGGATCTCCCGCCACGATGTGGCGCACGTTGCGTGGCTGGCCCGCCTGGAGCTCAGCGACGAGGAACTCGAGCGGTTCACCTCGCAACTGGCCGGCGTGCTCGATCACGCCGCTGACGTGGAGGCCCTGAACCTCGACGGCGTGCCCGCCGCTTCGCATCCCTACCCGGTCGGCAATGTGCTGCGAGACGACGTGCCCGAGCCGGGCCTGGATCGGGCCGAGGTGCTGGCGCAGGCCCCGGAGACCGAGGCCGGGCAGTTCCGCGTGCCGCCGGTGCGGGGCGAGTCGCCGTGAGCGGCGGCGGGCCGGCGGCGGACATCGCCGCGGCTGTGCGCGCTGGCGAGCGCTCCGCCGCCGGTGCGGTGGAGGAATCCCTCGCCGCCATCGCCGCCGGCGGTGAGCTCGGAGCCTTCAACGCGGTGACCGCCGAAGCGGCGCTGGCCCGGGCCCGGGACATCGACAGGGCCGTGGCGGCAGGGGAGGATCCCGGTCCGCTGGCCGGCGTGCCGGTGGCGTTGAAGGACAACATCTGCACCCGCGGGGTTCCGACCACCTGCTCCTCCCGCATCCTCGAAGGCTGGGTGCCCCCCTACGACGCAACCGTCGTGGATCTCATGAGCGCCGCGGGGGCCGTCGTCGTCGGCAAGACCAACATGGACGAGTTCGCTATGGGCTCCTCCACGGAGAACTCGGCATTCGGGCCCACCCGCAACCCGTGCGACCCCGAACGGGTGCCGGGCGGGTCCTCCGGTGGCAGCGCCGCGGCGGTCGCCGGGGGCCTGACGCCCCTGGCGCTGGCCAGCGACACCGGCGGATCCATCCGCCAGCCCGCCGCGCTCTGCGGGATCGTGGGGATGAAGCCCACCTACGGGAGGGTGTCGCGCTACGGCCTGGTGGCCTTCGCCTCGTCGCTGGACCAGATCGGTCCGATGGCCTGCACCGTTGGGGATGCCGCCCTGCTCTACTCGGTCATCGCCGGCCACGATCCGCTGGACTCCACGTCGATCCCCGAACCGGTCGGCGACCTGAACGGCGCTCTCGCCGGCGGCGTGGACGGTCTGCGGGTGGGCGTCGTGAGCGAACTCTGCGGGGAGGGGATCGACGGCGACGTGCTGGCGCGGCTCGAGGCGGCGGCGAGGGCGCTGGCGTCCGCCGGTGCGGTGGTGGGGGAGGTGAGCGTGCCGGCAGCGGTCTTCGGCCTGTCGGCCTACTTCCTCATCGCACCGGCGGAGGCCTCCAGCAACCTCGCCCGCTACGACGGCGTCCGCTACGGGCTGCGGGTTCCGGCTCCGGGGGCCACCGACATGAACGTGGTCACCCGCACGGCCGGATTCGGCGACGAGGTGAAGCGGCGGATCATGCTCGGCACCTTCGCCCTCTCCGCGGGGTACTACGACGCCTACTACGGCAAGGCGTTGAAGGTGCGGACCCTGGTGATGCGGGACTTCGCCGCCGCCTACGAACGGTTCGACGTGCTGCTGGCGCCCACCTCGCCCACCGTGGCGTTCCGTTTCGGCGAGCGCACCGCCAACCCGCTGGCCATGTACCTCTCCGACGTCTGCACCGTGGCCTCGAACCTGGCCGGGCACCCGGCCGTCTCGGTGCCGTTCGGCAGCGGTGCCGACGGGCTGCCCGTGGGCGTGCAGGTGATGGCGCCGGCCCTGGGCGAGGCCGTGATGTTCCGGGCAGCCGCCGCCTTGGAGCGCCTCCTGCCGGGGACGCCATCGGCGCCCGGGCGTGCCGGCCGCGCCGGCGCGGCGACGGAGGGGGCAGCGCCGTGAGCGATCGACCGGGCAGCGGTGCCGACATCGTCTGGGAGGCGGGGTCGCCCGGGTTGGGCGCCCCGGCAGGAACCACCTGGGAGACGGTCATCGGTCTGGAGGTCCACGCCGAGTTGCTGACCCGCACCAAGCTGTTCAGCGCCAGCCTCAACTCCTTCGGCGGCGAGCCCAACAGCCACATCGACCCCGTGTGCCTGGGGTTGCCGGGCACGCTGCCGGTCCTGAACCGCCACGCCGTGGAGTTGGCCATCCGGGTGGGGCTGGCCCTGGGCGCCGAGGTGCGGCCGTCGATCTTCGCCCGCAAGAACTACTACTACCCCGACATGCCGAAGAACTACCAGATCAGCCAGTACGACCGCCCCATCAACGTGGGCGGCAGCCTGGAGCTTCCGTCGGGCAAGGTGGTGGGCATCGTGCGGGCGCACCTGGAGGAGGACACCGGCAAGTCCACCCACGTGGGCGGCGCGGGCCGGATCGACGATGCCGCCTGGTCCCTCGTGGACTACAACCGGGCCGGCGTGCCGCTGCTGGAGATCGTCAGCCAACCCGACCTGCGCTCGGCCGCCGAGGCCAGGGAGTACGTGACCGAACTGCGGGCCACGCTGCTGGCCGTGGGCGCCTCCGACGGCAAGATGGAGGAGGGCTCGCTGCGGGTGGACGCCAACGTCTCGGTGCGACCGCTGGGATCCGCCGAGTTGGGAACCCGATGCGAGATCAAGAACGTCAACTCGCTGCGCTCGCTGGGCCGGGCAGTGGAGTACGAGGCTCGCAGGCAGATCGACCTGCTGAGCTCGGGCGAGCGGGTCACCCAGCAGACCCGCCACTGGAACGAGGGGACCGGGCGCACCTCGGCGCTGCGCAGCAAGGAGGAGGCGACCGACTACCGCTACTTCCCCGAGCCGGACCTGGTGCCGCTGGTTCTGGACCCGGCCTGGATCGAGCAGATCCGCGCCGGCTTGCCGCCGCTGCCGGGCCGGCGCCGCCGCCGGCTGGCGGCCGCCACCGGGCAGCCGCCGGCTCGGCTGGGCCTGGTGGTCGAGCGCGACCAGGACGAGCTGGCGCTGGAGGCCACCGAGGCCGGGGCGGATCCCGAGGCTGTGCTGAAGCACCTGGAGCAGAATCTCGCCGACGGCACCGGTCGGCTGACCGCGGCGGGCCTGGCCGGGTTGATCACCATGGAGGCGAGCGGCGAGTTGACCTCCAACCAGGTGAAGGAGGTGCTCGCGGAGATGGTGACCAGCGGTGAGAGCCCCGCCGCGGTCGCCCGGCGAGCGGGGTTCGAGGCCGTCGGCGCGGGGGAGTTGGCCGGTGTGGTGGACCGGATCATCGCCGAGCATCCCGCCGAGTGGCAGCGCCTGTGCGCCGGCGACGGCAGGGAGCGCAAGAAGATGCAGGGGTTCTTCACCGGCCAGGTGATGCGCGCCACCAAGGGCCAGGCCAACGGGCGCGAGGTGGCGGCACTGCTGACGGACCGGGCCGAGGCCTGAGGCCGAGGGGCTGCGGCGGCGCCGGCGGCCCGCCGGGGCTCGTGACCCCGGTCCGGCCGCCGGACCCCCGCGCCGGACCGACCCTGGCCGGCGTTCTGTTCGTGGCCTAGCCGGCTTCGTGCTGGAGACAGGTCCTGGCGAGGCGCGCCACGTCGGCGGCGCGGAACCTGATGTGGCCGCCCAGGCGGTAGGCGGAGAGCTGGTCGCCGTTCACCAACTCGAGCAGTTCGGACTCGTCGACGACGAGCATCTCGCACGCCTCCAGCGGTCCCACGAGGTCGATGTCGGGGGACGTCCCGCGGTTCTGTGGCCGCTCATCGACGGTCATCTGAATCATGGTCATTCAACGCTCCTTGTTGGTTTCGTTCTCTCGAATCAACGAATGTCCGCCGCTGCACCCGCGAGGTCGGTCGGGCGACGATGTGCCCGCAGCCTGCTCATTGCGTCCTCTCGGGGTCCTCCCGGTCTCCCCAGAGGAGCTGTGAATATCCGAGAAGTCCGAAGAAAATCGCGCCGCCCGCGGCCCCGGCCCGTAGGGTGCCCTCGTGCCCGAGCGCCATCGGCTCACGATCACCGTCACGATGCCCCTCTACGAGCAACTCTGCGAGTTGGCGGGACCTCGCCGCATCAGCCAGTGGATGGAGGACGCCGCCTGGCGCAAGATCGCAGCACTGCGCGGCGGGGACGCCCCGGCAGCGTCCCGCGCCGGCGGGATTCCGGGCGAGCCGGCGCCGGCTCCCGCCCTGCCGCCGCCGCCCTGGCGTTGGTCCCCGCTTCGGCCGCCGGAGCCGCAGGTCGGAGTGGAAGTAGGGGCTGATCTGGTAGACCTGTAGCCATGCGAATGGCAGCAATCAATCATCGTGCAGTGGGTCTGGCCGGCGACCGGGCCTGGGACATCGCCGAGGCCTCCGGGGGTGCCTTCGGGCCCGATCCGATGCAGGTCCTGGGCAACTGGGAGGCATTCCTGGCGTGGGCCGCCGACAATGCCCCCGACGGCGGCGACGCCTACAGCGCCGACGACCTGACCTGCCCGGTGCCGCGCCCGCCGCAGGTGTTCGGCATCGGTCTCAACTACGCCGACCATGCCGGCGAGTCGGGGATGGCGGTCCCCGACGATCCGCTGGTGTTCACCAAGTTCCCGTCCTGCATGGCCGCACCGAACGCCGAGGTCCCGCTCGTACCCGGCAACTGCGACTGGGAAGTGGAGTTGGTGGTCGTGATCGGGCGCGCCGGGCGGGACATCGCCGCCGACGACATCGCCGACCACATCGCCGGGTTCACGGTGGGTCAGGACGTCAGCGAGCGGATCGGCCAGTTCGCCGGCGGATACCCGCAGTTCAACCTGGGCAAGTCGCACCGCAACTTCTCGCCGGTCGGCCCGGCGGTCGTGACCCTGGACGAGCTGGAGAACCCGTGGGATCTGCGCCTGACCTGCTCGGTCAACGGCACGATGATGCAGGACGCCCGCACCACGTACTTCATCAACGACGTCCCGCGCCTGATCACCTACCTGTCGTCGATCTGCGAATTGCTTCCCGGCGACATCATCTTCACCGGGACGCCGTCGGGCGTTGGATTCGGCATGGATCCGCCGCAGTACCTGGCACGCGGCGACGTGATCGTCTCGACCATCGAGGGCCTCGGCCGGATCACCAACCGGTGCGTCTAGTCGCGGCGGCGCGGGCGGGCCGCGCCACAGCAGATGCCGGGACGGATCATTCCAACACGGAGGTCTGCCGTGAGTGACGAACACTTCCTCATCACGGGCGCTATGGGATGCATCGGCTCCTGGGTGGTGCGTCACCTGTCGAGCGAGGGCGTCGCGATGACGCTCTTCGACGTCAGCACCGACGACAAGCGGCTGCGGCTCATCGTGGATGAGGCCGACTTGGGCAAGCCCCGGCGCATCCAGGGCGACCTCACGGTGACCGAGCAGGTGCTCGCCGCCGCCGAGGGCGCAACCCACATCGTCCACCTGGGCGCGTTGCAGGTGCCCACGTGCCGCGCCGACCCGCCGCTGGGCGCCGCCATCAACGTGGCCGGCACCGCCAACGTCTTCGAGGCCGCGCAGGCGCACGGGGTCCGCAACCTCGTCTACACCAGCAGCGTGGCGGTCTTCGGTCATCCCGACCGCTACGACACTGACATCCTGCCCAACGACGCCCCCCGCGCCCCGGCCACGCATTACGGCGTCTACAAGGTGGCCAACGAGGAAACCGCCCGGGTGTACTGGGAGGAGAACGGCACGCCCAGCGTGGGCCTGCGGCCGCACACCGTGTACGGACCGGGCCGCGACCAGGGCGTCACGTCGTACCCCTGCCAGGCGCTGCTGGCAGCGGTGCGGGGTCTGCCGTACCACATCGAGTACGGGGGCTGGATGGACTTCCAGTACGCCTCCGACGTGGCCCGCATCGTGATCGGCGCGGCGCGGGCCGAGCCCGGCGGCTGCGACGTCTACAACCTCCACGGCAGCGTGGCGACGGTCGCCTCCTTCACCGAGGCCATCATCGGCACCACCGACTTCGCGGGGATCACCCACGGCACCGACCAGCTGCCCTTCCCCCGCGGGCTCGACGACAGCGCCCTGGAGGCGCGCCTGGGCCCGGTGCCGCGCACGCCCCTCGCCGAGGGCGTGGCAGAGACCGCCGAGTGGTTCCGGGCGGCGATGGCCGACGGCCGCCCCCTGCCGCCCCCGTAGTCGCACCATCGCGGGGCCGGCGGGCCGTCGGGCAGCGGAAGCAGGGCTGGTCGGCGAACTATGATCGGGGCCGGATTCAACGCGAAGTCCTCGACGACCGGGAGGAACGATGGCCAGATACTCGATTCCCTACGAGTCCCTCGATCCGCTCACGATCGGTGCGGCCGACGACGAGACCAAGGTGTACCGGGAGACCCTCGAGCTGGAGATCCCCGACGAGAACCTGCTGGCGGCCATCTACCCGGACGAGCCGGATCCGGTGCCCAACGCCACCGAGGCCGCCCGGGCGGCCCTGGAGAACCCGCACAGCGGGCCGCGCTTCAGCGAGTTGCTAGCCGGCGCCTCCAGCGTGGCGGTGGTCATCGACAATCAGTTCCGCCCCACGCCGGCCTCCAAGCTGCTCCCGCCGGTGCTGGATGCCATCGAGGCCGCCGGCATCACCGACGCCCGGGTGGTGTGCGCCAACGGCAAGGTCTTCCCCATGTCCGACAGCGACATCTCCCAGAAGCTCGGCGACGAGAACCTGGCCCGCATGGAGCGCATGGGCATCGGCTTCTTCCAGAACGAGCCCCGTAACACCGACAACTACAGCTTCGTGGGCGTCACCTCCCGGGGCACGCCCGTGTGGCTGCACAACGAGGTGGCCCGCTCGGAGATCATCTTCACCATCGGCCACGCGCAGGCCAACCACTGGGGCGCCGGCGGGGGCGGCAAGCTGATCCTGCCGGGCGTGGTGTCCGACGAGACCGTCGAGTCCAACCACTGCGCCTTCGTGCCCTCGCCGCAGACCCACTACGGGGCCTACGCCGGGCCGATGCGCGCCGACATCGACGAGACCGCCACCATGTGCGGGTTGTCGGCCACCATGAACGTGCTGCTGGACACCCGCGGCCGGGTCATCGACTGCATCTACGGTGCCCACCCCGACGCCCACGTCGAGGCGATCAACCGGTTCAACGACATCTACGCGTACGACAACCCCGTCGCTGACGCCGGTCCGGCCGACATCGCCGTCTGCGGCGTGTTCGCCCCCACCGACCACCTCTTCTTCCACACCGGGTGGGGCTGCATGTCCTCGGACCTGGTGGTGCGGGAGGGTGGCACGATCATCTACTGCTCGCCCTCGCCCGGCGTCTCCACGGCGATCGGGGACTTCCCCGGCCTGGCGCTCATGGACCTCATGAAGCCCTACATGCCGGCCTCCCCGGAGAACTACCAGAAGGTGCTGCGGGACATCCACGGCCGCAACATCCAGATGTGGGCAGGCTGCATCTGGGTGCCCATCTACGAGGTCATGACCCGCAAGCACCTCACGATGGTCACCCTGGAGGAGAACCTGGAGATGGCCGCCGACATCGGCCTGGACGCCACCGGGAGCCTCGACGAGGCCTTCGGTGCGGCCATGGAGCGCCACGGTGCCGACGCCAAGGTGATCGTGCTGCCGTTCGCCCGCTACCAGTTGCCGCGCAACGCCATCCGCATGCACTCCGAGGACGTGCGGGTGCTCGAGCAGGTGCGCCTCTGAGCCCTTCGGGCGCATCGGTGACGGTGCGCGGCGTAAACGGGCGCGGGACGGCAGGGCCCACGGAGCCGCCCAGCGACGCCCGGGGGATCAAGGGCAGGACCACCGTCGTGGAGGTGCTGCGCATGTTCCCCGGCGGCGAGGCCGCCCAGCTGATGTCGCTCCTGAGTTGGCCCTGCGCCCACTGCAGCGGGGCGTTCCACGAGCCACTGGCCGTGGCCGCCAAGCGTCATCGCAACTCGCCGCAACTTGTTCTGGAGGCGTTCCGGGCGCTGTGCACGGCTGAGGGTCCCAGCGAGGACCTGATCCGCGCGGCTGCGGTCAAGTCCACGGACCGCTGATGTCGCCCCCGCTGGCCGCCGCGGCGCGTCGCCTGGGGCGCCGGGCGCCACAGCCTGAGCCCGCCGCAGATCCCGACGCCTCTCTCGTCGCCGAACTCTGTGCGGCCATCGGCGCCGAGCGGGTGCGGGCCGACGCCGCCGCCCGCTACCTGGCTTCCCGCGACGCCTCCATCTACAGCGAGGGCACCGCCGGACCGCTGTGCTTTCCCACCACCACCGAGCAGGTGGTCGCCTGCGTGCGCATCGCCGCGGAGCACGGCCGCGCCGTGGTGCCCCGGGGGGCGGGCACGGGACTGGCGGGAGGCGCGGCGCCGTTGGGCCGGCCGGTGGTGCTGTCGCTCACGCGCATGAACGAGCTGCTGGAGGTGGACCTGGAGAACGGCGTGGCGTGGGTGCAGCCCGGCATGGTGAACCTCGATTTGTCGCGCCGGCTGGCCCCTTACGGGATGCACTACGCCCCGGACCCGTCGAGTCAGCAGGCCTGCACCATCGGCGGCAACGTGGCCACCAACTCCGGCGGGCCGCACTGCCTGGCCTACGGCGTGACGAGCGCCCACGTGGTGGCGCTGGAGGTGGTGCTCTCCGACGCCTCGGTGGTCACCCTCGGCGACCTGGGCGCCGAACCAGCCGGCTACGACCTGCGCGGGGCGTTCGTCGGCTCCGAGGGCATGTGCGGGATCAACACGGCCGCGGCCGTGCGCCTCACCCCCAACCCCGCCGCGGTGCGCACCATGCTGATGGCCTACGACGACGTGTCGGCGGGAGCGGCCACGGTCAGCGCCATCATCGCCGCCGGCATCGTGCCGGCCGCCATCGAGATGCTGGACCGCCGCTGCATCGGCGCCATCGAGGACTTCGCCAAGGCGGGCTACCCGCGCGATGCCGCCGCCGTGCTGCTCGTGGAAGTGGACGGGGCGGCCGGGGGGGTCGCCGCCTCCGGCGAGATGGTGGCCGAGATCGCCACCGCCAACGGAGCGGTGAGCGTGCGTGTCGCAGCCGACGACGACGAGCGGGCACGGCTCTGGAAGGGCCGCAAGAGCGCTTTCGGGGCGGTCGCCAACATCCTTCCCGACTACTACCTGCACGACACCGTCGTGCCGCGCAGCCGGCTGGTGGAGGTGCTCGAGCAGGTCTACGAGATCGCCGATCGTCACGACCTCACTGTCCTGAACGTCTTCCACGCCGGCGACGGCAACCTGCACCCCATCCTGGCCTTCGACGCCCGCGTCGAGGGAACCATCGAGCGGGTGCACGCCGCCGGCCGGGAGATCATCGAGGCGTCGCTGGCGGTGGGCGGGGCGCTCTCGGGCGAGCACGGCATCGGCGTGGAGAAGCGCGACTACATGGAGCGCATGTTCAGTGACGCCGACCTGGACCAGCAGAGCCGGCTGCGGGCCGCCTTCGACCCGCACTGCCGTCTGAACCCCGGCAAGGTGCTGCCCAGCGCCCACAGCTGCGCCGACATCGCCTCGCTGCGCGCCGCCGACGGCAAGATCTGGGGCTGAGGGAAGCCGGCATGTCGCCCCGACTCCCCAGGCCCGACCCCCTCCGTCATTCCGGCGAACGCCGGAATCCAGTCTCCGGCTCCGGCGGGCCATGTCGTGCCCTGCGCTGCGCCTGCGTCGTCGTGCCATGACACCGGCAGGCGCCATCGACGCGCCCCTGGCCGCTTTCGCCGCGGAGGTGGGTCCCGAGGGGCCGGTCTGCGTGCGCGGCGGCGGCACCCGCCACCACGTCGGCGGTGACCCGGTGTCCGGCACGCGGGAGTTGCGGGCGCCGGCGGGCATCGTGGCGTTCGAGCCGGCCGAGATGACGGTGCGGGTGCGCGCCGGCACCACCGTGGCTGCGTTCCACGAGGCTCTGGCCGCCTCGGGTCAGCGCACCGCACTGCCGGAGCGGCCCGGCGGCACCGTGGGCGGGGCGCTGATGGTCGGCGAGTCGGCGATCACCCGGCTGGGGCTCGGGCCCGTGCGCGACGCCCTGCTGCAGGCCCGCTATGTGTGCGCCGACGGGCGGGTGGCCAGCGGCGGCGCCGGCACGGTGAAGAACGTCAGCGGGTTCGACCTGTGCCGGCTGCTCGTGGGCTCGCTCGGCACCCTCGGTCTGCTCGGCGAGGCGCTGTTGCGCACGGTGCCGATCCCCGAGTCCGAGGCTTGGTTCCACCTCGAGGCGGCGGATCCCCGCCAGGTGTGGCAGCGCTGCCGGAGCGCCGCCGCCATCCTCTGGGACGGCGCCGCGACCTGGGTGCTGCTGAGCGGCTACGCCCCGGACACGGCCGCCGACCGAGCGATGCTCAGCGGCCTCGGCGAGCTGTCCGATGTCGCCGGACCGCCGCCGCTGCCACCGCACCGCTGGTCGTGCACGCCGGTGGAGGCCGCCGCCTTCGGCAGCGGAAACGGTGCGGCGCCCGCCCCCTCCGCCGGTGACGTCGACTTCGTGGCCGAGATCGGTGTCGGTGTGGTGCACGCCTCGGTGCCGCAGCCGCCTCGCCCCGCCGAGCCCGGCGTCGTCGAGCTGAACCGGCGGATGAAGGAGTGTTTCGATCCGACCGGCCGCCTCAACCCCGGCCGCGACCCGCTGCGGCGGAACTGATGGATCTCCGCCTCGACGACGATGAACTCGCCTCGTGCGTGGCCTGCGGCCTCTGCCTGCCGCACTGCCCGACGTTCGTGATCACCGGTCGCGACACCGAATCGCCACGCGGGCGCATCGCCCTCATGCGGGCCGTGCAGATCGAGGGGGCGCCGATCACGCACGAGGTTCTGCGGTCGATGGAGACCTGCGTGCAGTGCCTCGGCTGCGAGACCGCCTGCCCCAGCGGTGTGCCGTTCGGTCACCTCATGGAGGGCACCCGGGCGACGCTGGCCGCCGCAGGCCGGATCACGCCGTGGTGGCAGCGCCTGGGCCTGAGGCTGCTGCGCCATCGCCGCCTGCTGCTGGCCGGCTCCAGCCTGCTGGCGGTCGCCGGCCGGCTGCGGCTCCTGCCCATGCGGCGCCTCGGCCTCCCGGCCCGCCTGCCGCTGCGCAGGGGCCGGCACCGCGCCTCCGGGCCCGACGTCTGGCTCTTCACCGGCTGTGTCATGGACGCCTGGCAGCGCCACACCCACCGCGCCGTGCAGCGGGTGCTGGAGGCCGCCGGGGTCGGGGTGACCCCCACGGCCGGCGCTGCACCCTGCTGTGGCGCGCTGCACACCCACGCCGGGCTGGAGGCCGATGCCGCCGCCATCGCCCGCCAGGTCATCGCCGGGCTGTCGGGAGACGACCGGCCCGTGCTGGCGGACTCGGCCGGCTGCGGGGCGGCGATGAAGCACTACGGACGCCTGCTCGGCACGCCCGAGGCGGAGGCCTTCGCCGCCCGGGTGTTCGACGTGCACGAGTGGCTGGCGGACCGGCTCGACGTGCTGCTGGACGGCCGGCCCGCCGAGCCGCTGGCGTTGACCGTGGCGCTGCAGGACCCGTGCCACCTGCGGCACGCGCAGCGCAGTCACGAGTCGGTGCCGGTGGTGCTGCGCCCGTTCGTGCGGGAGCTGGTGATGCTCGACGACGACGGGCTGTGTTGCGGGGCGGGCGGGGCGTATTCGATGCTCGAGCCGGAGCTTGCGACCGCCATCCGCGCCCGCAAGACGGCGGCGGTGGAACGCTCGGGCGCCTCGGTGGTGGCCAGCGCCAACCCCGGTTGCTCGCTGCATCTGGCGGCCGCCGGTCTCGACGTCCGCCACCCGCTGGAACTCGTGGCGCAGGCCCTGGGCGCCCGGCAGAGCGTCTCGTCGTGAGGCCGGCGACGTGCCCCCGGGCGCGCACGGCGACGTGAGCGGCGCCACCGCCGGTGGGGGCTGGATCGGCGCGACCCCCCTGCGGGTCGAGGATGAGGCGCTGCTGCGGGGCAGGGGGCGCTTCATCGACGACTTGTCGCCCGTGCCGGGGGCGATGCATCTGGCGCTGGTGCGGTCGCCGTTCGCCCACGCCGGCATCCGCGGCATCGACACGGCGGCCGCCCTCGCCTCGCCGGGAACCCTGGCGGTGCTCACCGGCGCCGACCTGGCTGCGGTCGGCCGACCGCTGGGTTCGGTGATCCGCGGTGCCACCGAGCACCATGTGGTGGCCGTCGACGTCGCCCGCTACGCCGGCGAGCCCGTTGCGGTCGTGGTGGCGCAGGACCGCTACCTGGCCGAGGACGCCGCCGAACTGGTCGACGTGGACTACGAGCCGCTCGACGCGATCGTGGATCCGCAGGCGGCCGCCGAGGCGGGTCACGTGGTCTCGGACCGGTCCTTCCGCTACGGCGATCCCGAGACGGCCCTCGCCGCCGCCGACGCGGTGGTGCGGGGCCGGTTCCCCTTCGGGCGCTGGACCGCCACGCCGGTGGAGTGTTTCGGCGTGGTCGCCGACTGGGACTGTGCCGCCGACTCCCTGACGGTGTGGGCCAACTTCCAGGGGCCGTTCACGCTGCACACCGTGGCCGCCGGGGCCCTGGGGTTGCCGGCCGCCCGGCTGCGCCTGCACACGCCGCCCGACAGCGGCGGCAGCTTCGGGGTGAAGGCCGGCGTGTTCGGCTACGTGGTGCTGGCGGGCCTGGTCTCCAAGCTCTGCGACGTGCCGGTGCGCTGGATCGAGGACCGTGTCGAGCATCTCGCGGCGGCAGGGTCGGCCACGCACCGCATCACCGACGTGGAGGCCGGCTTCGCCGCCGACGGCGAGCTGCTGGCGTTGCGCTACGACGTGATCGAGGACGTGGGGGCCTACCTGCGGGCGCCCGAACCGGCGACCCTTTACCGGATGCACGGCTCGCTGACCGGGGCCTACGGGGTACGGAACGTGGCGGTGCGCAATCGCGTGGTGCACACCAACCGCAGCCCGACCGGTCTGAACCGGGGTTTCGGCGGCCCGCAGCTGTACCTCGCCCTGGAGCGCATCATGGCGCGCGGAGCGACCCGCTTGGGCCTCGACCCGGTCGCGGTGGCCCGCCGGAACCTCGTGCGGCCCGAGGCGTTTCCCTACCGCACGCCAACGGGCGGGCTGTACGACTCCGGCGACTACAAGGCGTGTCTGGACGACGCGCTCGCGGCGGTGGACTACGACGGCCACCGCCGCCGTCAGGCCACTGAGCGCCGCGACCCGGCCACGAGCACCGGCGGGGTGCGCCTGGGCGTCGGCCTGGCGTGCGTGGTGGAGCCGTCGATCTCGAACATGGGGTACATCTCCCTGGCCGAGACCGCCGCCGAGCGCAGCCGCGGCCTGCCGAAGTCGGGCAACGCGGAGGGCGCCACGGTGGCGATGAACCCGCTCGGCGGGGTCACGGTGCGCCTGTCCACGGTGCCGCAGGGACAGGGACATCGAACCGTCGCCGCCCAGGTGGTCGCCGACATCCTCGGGCTCCAACCCGCCGACGTGGAGGTCCAGAGCGAGATGGACACCCACGTCAACGCCTGGACGGTGTCCTCGGGCAACTACTCCTCCCGCTTCGCGGGGATCGGAGCCGCCGCCGTGGCGACCTCGGCCGCGCAGCTCGCTGGCAAGCTGCGCCAGATCGCCGCCGACGTGCTGGAATGCGCGCCCGCCGACGTCGAGCTGCGCGACGGGCAGGCCCGCGTGGTCGGCCAGCCCGACAGCGGCGTCTCGCTGCGGCGCCTCGCCGGTGCGGCGCACTGGAACCCCGCGTCGCTGCCGGAGGGTCTGGAACCGGGCCTCGCCGTCACCGCCTTCGCCTCGGCTCCCAATCTGGATCCCCCCGACGAGGCGGACCGGGTCGTCGGTTCGGCAGCCCACGGGTTCGTCGTCGACGTGGCGGTCGTGGAGGTGGACACCGCCAGCGGCGAGATCCGCGTCCTCGACTACGTCACCGTGCACGACGCCGGCACGCTGCTGCATCCCCGCCTCGTCGACGGGCAGATCCTCGGCAGCTTGGCCCACGGCCTCGGGCCCGCACTGCTGGAGCGCACCGTCCACGACCCCGACGGGAACCTGCTGACCGGCAGCTTCATGGACTACCTCTGCGCCACCGCAACGGAGATCCCCGAGCCGCGGATCTTGCATCGCTGCACCCCGTCCCCGTTCACGGCCCTCGGGGCCAAGGGGCTCGGCGAGGGCAACACCATGAGCGCCCCGGCGGCGCTGGCGAACGCCGTCTGCGACGCGCTGGGGATCGACGACCTGGAACTCCCGCTCACCGCGCCCCGCATCTGGGAGGCGCTCACCACGTCCGAGGACGGAGCCGACCGGCCATGACGAGTTCAGCCGCGATGCCGTCGCCTGAATGTCATTCCGGCGAAGGCCGGGATCCAGTGCCCAGCGGCACCCGCGGATCTTGCCCGCTGTCGGACTCCGCCCCAGTGCCCGGGGACCGCGGATGAAGCCGCCGCCGTTCCACTACCGGTGCCCGGAGAGCCTGGAAGAGGCGCTGGCGATTCTGGCCACACACGGCGATGAGGCCAATGTGCTGGCCGGCGGCTGCAGCCTCGTCCCCATGCTGAACATGCGCTTGGCACGCCCCGAGGTGCTGGTGGACGTGAACCGGACCGGGGGGCTCGCCGACGTCCACGCCGGGAACGGCACCGTCTCCACCGGGGCCATGCTGCGGCAGTCGGCGTTCGAGCGTTCGCCGCAACTTCGCCGGGCGCTGCCGCTGGCGGCCGCCTGCGCGCCCTACATCGGGCACTTCGTGACCCGCAACCGGGGCACGGTCGGCGGCTCGCTGGCGCATGCCGACGCCCGCGGCGAGCTGCCGCTGGTGCTGCTCACCCTCGGCGGGTCGGTGCTGGCGCAGTCGCAGCGCGGCCCGCGCAGCATCGCCGCCGAGGATCTGTTCCTCTACCACTTCACCTCCGCGCTGGAGCCCGACGAGTTGCTGAGCAAGGTCCGCTGGCCGGCCGCGGCGCCGGGCTGGGGTTACGGCTTCGCCGAGATGGCCCAGCGGCACGGCGACTACGCGCTCGCCATGGCGGCCTGCGCGCTGCGCCGCCGCGACGGCGCTGTCGCCGAGGTGCGTCTGGGGCTGGGGGCGGTCGCCGATCGGCCCCTGCTGGCCGGCGAGGCCGGCGGCGCCCTCGTGGGTCAGAGCCTGGACGGCCCGGCCGGCGACGCTGCGGTGACCGAGGCCGCCCGGCTGGCCGCCGCCGCGGCGGAGCCGTTCGAGGATCTGCACGCCTCGGTGGCCTACCGGCGGCACCTGGTGGGCCTGCTGAGCGAGCAGGTGATCCGCCAGGCGTGGGAGTCCGCGGCGGCAGCGGCAGGGGAGGCCGTCGGGTGACCGGCCCAGGTACCGGCTCCTGGCTCAGTACGCCGGCGGATCCACCGGGCGGCGGGTATGCGCGGGTCGGGGATTTGTCACGTCCCGACGGCAACCACCGGCCAGCGGGCCGATGTGTGGCTCCGGCGGCGGGTGTGCCGTGACCGGGCTCCGCGAGATCGCCGTCACCGTGAACGGCCGCCGCTATCGAGAGCCCGCGCCCGACCGGCTGCTGCTGTCGGACTTCCTGCGCCACCGGCTGGGTCTCACCGGCACGCACGTGGGCTGTGAGCACGGGGTGTGCGGCTCCTGCACCGTGCACCTGGACGGCGCGGCCGTGCGCTCGTGCCTGCTGCTGGCCGCCCAGGCCGACGGGACCGAGCTGCGCACCGTGGAGGGCTTGGCCGACGGCGACCGGTTGCACCCGCTGCAGGAGGCGTTCCGGGAGCACTTCGCCCTGCAGTGCGGCTTCTGCACTCCCGGCATCCTGATGGCGGCGGTGGACTTCCTGGCCCACAACCCCACCCCGACCCGCCGCGAGGTAGCCGAGATGCTCTCCGGGCACCTCTGCCGCTGCACCGGCTACGCCCCCATCATCGATGCCATCGCCGCCGCCGCGGAGGTCGGAGCCGAGTGATGCCGATGCCACGCGGACCGACCGCCCCCCGTCATTGCGGCCTCCGTCTCCATCTTTGCGGCCCACCTCTCTGTCTTTCCGGCCGGCGTCATTCCGGCGAAGGCCGGAATCCAGTGCTCGGCGACCAGCCCGCTCGTGCCGCCTCGATGACCGGAGCGCAGGCGTGAACCTGGGTCTCTCGCTGCTGTACGCCGCCGAGCGCACGCCCGAGGCCGACGCCGTGGTCGACGGCCACGCCCGTCTGGACTATCGGGACCTGCAGCGGGTCGCCGCCGCGCTGGCCTCCGGGCTCGCATCGTTGGCCGTCGACCGGGGTGACCGGGTGGCCCTCGTGTTGAAGAATCGCCGGGAGGCTGTCGAGTTGTATTGGGCCTGCCAGTGGCTCGGGGCCGTCGTGGTGCCGCTGTCGTGGCGGGTTGCGGCCGCCGACGTGGCCTACTGCGTCGCCGACTCCGGCGCCACCGTCGTGGCGTTCGAGGAGGTCGGCCTCGAGCACGCCCGGGCGTGCTCGGACGCGTCCGATCGATTCGTGGCAGTCGGGACACGCGGCGGCGGTTCCTCGGCCGAACTGGCGGCCCGGTTCTGCTCCGGGGGCGACGCGCAACCCTGCGAGCCGTACGAGAGCCTGCTGGCAGCCGGCGAGGCCGTCGGTGCGCCCGAGGACCTCGACGACCGGGAGACCTCCATCTTCCTGTACACCTCCGGCACCACCGGCCGGCCCAAAGGGGTGCCCCGCAGTCACGCCGCCGAACGGGCCAGCGGGCTCTCCCAGGCGCTGCACCAGAGCTACCGGCCCGGCGAGCGCACCCTCGGGGTGATGCCGCTGTACCACACCATGGGAATCCACACGCTGCTGGCGGCACAGATCACGGGCGGCTGCTACGTCTGCCAGCCTGACTGGCACGCGGGCGCAGCCCTGGATCTCATCGAGTCGGAGCGCATCGGCTCGCTGTATCTCGCACCGACGCTGTTCCACGACCTGGTCCACTCGCCGGACCTCGCTGGCGCCGACATGTCCAACGTGCACTCGCTGGCCTACGCCGGGGCTGCCATGACCAGCGCCCTGGTGGAGCGCTGCGTGGAGGTGTTCGCCCCCGAGGTGTTCGTCAACCACTACGGCTCCACCGAGGTGTACACCTACTCGGTCCACTTCGACCAGCGTGCGGCCCCCGGCTGCGCGGGCCGCCCCGCCACCAACGCCCGGCTGCGGCTGGTCCGGCCCGAGCCCGCCGCCGGCCCCGACGACGAGGCAGAACCGGGCGAGACCGGCGAGATCATCTGCCATCTCGGCTCCGACGAGGCCTTCGCCGGCTACTGGAACCGCCCCGACGCCGACGCCAAGGCGATCCGCGGCGACTGGTACTTCACCGGTGACCTGGGCCGCCTCGACGACGACGGCAACCTCTGGGTGGTCGGCCGGATCGACGACATGATCATCAGCGGCGGCGAGAACGTCCACCCCCTCGAGGTGGAGGACGTGCTGGAGCGGGCGCCGGGTGTGCGGGAGGTGGCGGTGGTGGGCCTGCCCGACGACCGCTGGGGCCAGGCGGTGACCGCCTTCGTGGTGCTCGACGACGAAGCCGCCCGAGCCGGCGATGACGCCGCCGCGGCCCGGCTGGACGCCCACTGCCTGGAGTCCGCCGGCCTGGCCCGCTTCAAGCGTCCCCGCCGCTACCGGTTCACCGATTCGCTTCCGAAGAGCCCCTCGGGCAAGATCCTTCGTCGCGTCCTGCGGGAGGAGGCAGCGAAGCCGCCCGTCGGACAGGCGACGAGGCCCGAGTTAGCCTACCTGCTGCGCGAGGCCGCCGACGCCCCGCACACCACGTCGAGGTTCTGATGACGCCCGATTCCCCGAGCCCGCCGGTCCAGCGGGGGTCGACGCCGGCCCCCGGGCGCGGATCGCGCCGGGGGCGCGCCCGACCGGTGGTTGCCGCCGTCGGGGAGACCGGCATACTGGCGGTCGCCTGCGGAGGTGACGGCAGCCCCCAGCCGACCGAAGGGGGCATCGCCGTGACCGTGCCCGAGCAGGACGTGAGGGCTCGCAGGCCCGTGCGGAGGACCGCATCCGCCGCCGTCCTGGCGGTGGCGCTCGCCTCCACGGGCTGCGCCGGGAGCGGCGGAGGGGGAGCCTCCAACCTCGCCACCGCCACGACGGCGTCCGGGGTGGGCGCCGAGCCGGCGGCGCCCACCGCTGAGCCCGCCGTCATGCGCCTGGCCCTGGCGCCCGATCCGATCTGGCAGTGGCTCGAGGACTCCGGCACCCGCGCCGCCTGGGAGCGGGACCGCAACGTGCGCTTCGAGGTCAGCCATCCGTTCGACCAGTTCGCCGCCTTCGTCGGCGGCCACGCGGACGTGGTCCTCATCAACGTCCTCGACGTGCCGCAGTTCGTGGAGCAGGCCGAACGCGTCCCGGTGATCATCGGCAAGTACACGACCGACCGCAGTCTCTTGGTCGTGCGGCGCACGTCGCGTGCCGAGAACCTCGATGATCTCGTGGAGCGCCGCATCGCCGTGGAGAGCTCCCTCGGCTCGACGCTGCTGTGGGGGCTGATCGCTGACCTCCGCTACGGCCTCGAGTTCCGCCCCGGTGGCGGCGACTTCGACCTCGTGGTCGTCGATGCCGCCGGCATTGCCGACCTCGCGATGCGAGGCGACGTGGATGCCTGCATCTGCGCCCCCGACGTCAGCGTGCCGCTTCTCAGCAGCGGGCGACTACGGGCGCTATACGACGGCAGGTCGGCCGCAGAGATCGTCACCGAGTACATCCTGGCCACCGTCTACGGCGGTGCCGGATCCGCCGGGGACGTGGGGACCATCGCCGACGTCTTCATGACTGACAAGGCATGGCACGACGTCAACGACGAGGCGGTCGACGCTCTTCTGGGCCTGTGGGAGGAGGGCCTCGCCGCCTGGCAGGAACACAAGTCGCAGATCGTGGCGGACTACCCCCACCACTTCTCCGTGGAGACCGATGCCGAGATCGCTTGGTTGACCGACTACGTCGAGGCGCACGACTGGATCGTGCCGTCGGTCTATATCACCGACCAGGAGACCGAGACGCACAACTACGCGTTCAGCCGGCTCCGGGATCTCGGACTCGTGCCCGCGGACGCCCTCCGTCCCGAGATCGACGCCGTCCGCGGCCCCGGAGCCGACGACGCCCACTCCGGAGACGACGACACCCATTCCGAGGACGGATCGGGAGGCTAGGAGACTGCTGATTTGTTCGGCCCGAACACCCCACCCCGTCGGTGGATTCAGGCTGAGAGGTCGCTGAAGGAGGTCGACGGCGTGGCAAGGAATGAACCTGACCAGATGACCTATCCCGAGGAACTCGACGGCCTGCGCTTCGAGCGCGACGCCGACCGCGGCACCGCCACCATCACGCTGGATGTGCCGGGGAAGCTGAACCGCGTCTCGATGCTGGCGCGCGAGCACCTCTCGGCGCTGTTCGAGGCCTGCGGTCGCGACCCCGACGTGCGGGTGGTCGTTCTCACCGGGGCGGGGGAGCGGGCCTTCACCGCCGGGGGAGACATCGCCGGCTTCCTGGAGGCCTCCCCGGAGGTGCTGACCCGCCTGCACCACAACGTGGCCGCCCCCGAGCGCTGCCCGAAACCGGTTGTCGCCCAGCTGCACGGCTTCACCTTCGGCGTGGGTCTGGAACTCGCCCTGGCCTGCGACTTCCGCATCGCCGCCGATGACCTGCAGCTCGGCCAGCCCGAGGTCTCCATCGGCATGATCCCCGGCAGCGGAGGGTCCCAGCGGCTCGCCCGCATGATCGGCCTCGGCCGCGCCAAGGACATGGTGATGCGCGGCCGGCGCATGGGCGCCGAGGAGGCCCGAGCGGTCGGACTGGTGTCCGAGGTCGTGCCCCGAGCCGAACTCGAAGCGGCCACCGACGGCCTCGTGGCCGAACTCACCGCCCTGCCCGCCCTGGCGCTCCGCATGGCCAAGCGGGTCCTCAACCAGGCCTACGACGGCCCGCTGCCGGTCGGCTTGGAGTTGGAGGGCCTCGCCTACGGCTTCCTGCGCACCACCGCCGACTTCCGCGAAGGCGTCGAGGCCTTCGTCGAAAAGCGAAAGCCCAAATACACCGGCGAATAGCCCCGCCGCAGCCCGCGATCGTGGCAGGGTTGACGCAGCCGGTCTGGCAGCGGCCGAATGGGGGATTGCCGGGACTCAGCCGGCGGACTCGAATCGGTCGAAGAACTCCGGCACGACCTGCGGAACGGTCCGGATGCCCACCTCTTGCTCACGGACGAGATCACAGAGTTTCTCGCCATCGATCAGATCGACCATCGGCGTCGTGGCCTGTGATGCTTTGCGCGCCGCCGGCGTGTAGCGCCCGAGGGTCACCATGATGGCCCGCTCCGCCCCGGTCACCTCGGCGTCCCGCTGGAACAGCGCCACCTCCTGCCGCCCGATTCCCGCTGGCGAGGCAGGGTTGTACCGCTTCACCTGAACGGCGACCTTCGCTGAAAGCACAGGTGAGATCGGGGCCACACCGATGCCGTCGATCCCCTCGTCGCCGGAACCGCCTGTGTGTTCCAACTCCAGATCGAACGAGCGCAACAGGTAGAGCACGAAGTGCTCGAACGCCGTCGGCGACATCCGATGAAGCCGATCCAGCAGCGCATCGCGCCATTCCGTCGGCTCCTCCGGCTCCTCGGGTAGCGGAGCGTCGTCATCCTCGGTCGTGTCGTCTTGTTGAGGCTTGGACGCGGCCGAACGCCTGTAGGCGGCCTCGGCCGCGCGTTGCAGATCCCTGAGTCTCTCAACGGCTCGGTCTTCCGGCAGGACGAGGATCTCGCGTCCCAGAGCCGTGAGCAGGTACAGACCTCGCCGGGGCTGCTCCAAAGTTCCGAACGTCTTGCACTCGGAGCGGGCCCAACTGGTCCGGTCCAGGAGGATGAAGTCTCCGCTCCTCGGATACCTGAGCGCGAGCATCTCCTCGGATGGGTTGAGCGTCTCGAGAACCGCCTCCCGCAACTGCCGTGTCTGCGCCGACCCTCCCAACCGCTCGATTGCCTGAAGGGTTGGGAGCAGCAAGTCGAACGACGTGGGAAGGTCGTCCTTGGTGGCCATGTGTGCCAAGCTACAGCGGCCTCAGCGGGCACCTCGCCCGTCCTCGCCGCTAAGCCCCTTGCGCGAGTGTCTCCGCTCTTGATTACTATCTTGAGTAGGATTACTCAGACGAGTAATCAGGTCCTGTATTATGTGGTCGTGAGCGAGTTCCGGCGACCTCAGGTGGCGACGATCGTAGAGCGGCTGGCGGAGCCGCCGGAGCGGCTCGTGGCGGTGTTCGGGCCGCGCCAGACGGGCAAGACGACCGCGGTCCGCCAAGCGCTTGAGATCAGCTGGCGGCCCGACCGTTTCGAGGCAGTCGACGATCCGGGCACCCACGCGGCGCCGCGCCCGCTGGAGTATGCAGCTGGCGACTCGGTCCGCTTGCCGGGGCCGCGCGACAGCCGATGGCTCGCCGCCGTCTGGGAGGACAGCCGGCGCCGCGCTTGGCAGTCGTCTCAGGGTTTTGTGCTCGTGTTGGACGAGATCCAGAAGATCGGGGGCTGGTCGGAGGTGGTGAAGGGTCTCTGGGACGCCGACCGGGCGAGCGGCTGCCCGCTCCATGTCGTGATCCTCGGTTCGGCGCCGCTGCTGATGCAGGCCGGGCTGACGGAGAGCCTCGCAGGACGGTTCGAGCCGATCCGGTTCGCGCACTGGTCGTACGCGGAGATGGCCGAGGCGTTCGGCTTCGACCTCGAACGCTACGTCTTCTTCGGCGGCTATCCGGGAGCGGCGTCCAGGATCGGTGACTTCCAACGGTGGGCCGACTACGTCCGCGGCGCGCTGATCGAGCCCAACATCGAGCGCGACGTGCTCGCAATGACAAGGGTCGACAAGCCGTCGCTGCTCAGGAGGCTGTTCTACCTGGGTGCGGCCTACTCCGGGGAGGTGGTCTCGTACAACAAACTGGTCGGACAGCTGCAGGACGCCGGCAACACCACCACTCTGACCCGATACCTCGAACTCCTCTCGCAGGCCGGGCTGCTGACGGGATTCTCCAAGCACACGGAGCGGCTGGTGTCGGCCAAGGCGTCGACGCCGAAGCTGAACGTGCTGAACACTGCCCTCATGGCCGTCGTGTCCGGCTACACGTTCGAGGAGGCCCAACTCGACCGCACCTTCCGGGGTCGCTTGGCCGAGAGCGCGGTCGGGGCGCACCTGGCCAACACAGCGTCGCCGAGCACCGCCGTGAGGTACTGGCGCGAGCGCCACAACGAGGTGGACTTCGTTCTCGTCAGGGGTCCCCACGTCGTCGGGATTGAGGTGAAGAGCGGAAGTGACTCGCCCGCGACGGCGGGCGTCGCAGAGTTCGAGCGGCGCTTCCATCCCCGCGGAACAGTGATCGTGGGCGACGCCGGCGTGCCGCTGCACGAGTTCCTGTCTGTGCCCGCCGATCACTGGTTCGAGGCGGAGTCGGCATGAACGTGCCGGACCTTCTCGCCGATGCTGCTGCTCAGCGCCGGGACGAATGGTCGCAATACCTTCGCTCACACGAAGCAGGCACCCGCCAGAACCGCCTCCGGGCACCGGATCTGCACACTTTGGCGGCTGAGTATCTCGGCCGGTTCTCCGAATCCGACGCCGAGGCGCACCCTCAGCAACGAGTTGCAGACTTCATCGGCGACGACGAGGTTGCCGTCGACGCCGCGCTCACGGCCCTGCGAAGCGCTGTGTGGCGCGACGACGTTCCGGAAGTTGATGAGACCATCAAGCTGCACTCGGAGTCGAAGCAGTCATGGCTGGCGTACCCGGTGCTGGCGAGTCTGCACATACTTGACGAGGAGAGTCCGACATCGCTCGACTCTCTGCCCGAATCGGCGAAGCGCAGGGCATTGGCGATCCACTACTGCACCCTGCCGGGCGTTCCGAATCCAGACCGGCCCTCCTGGCACGATCGCTGGCTCGCTCAGGATCCCGCGCTGGTGCTCGACGTCCTGCAGCGGTGTGCGGTCGCAGGGATCCGTCGGGGCGAGGATTCCCCGCCGGGTCTGACCGATCTCTCCGCCATCACCGGCCACGACGACTTGGTGCACGACGTTCGGCTCAGTTTGCTGCGGTCGTTCTCCGTTCGTGGTTCGAGCGACCGGCTACCTCAGCTCGAGGGACTCCTCAACTCGGCACTGAACTACTCACTGGAGCACTCGGACACGGCCGCGCTCGAACGATTGATCGGGGAGAAGCTCTCAAGTCAGAGCATGAGCGTCGGACAGCGGGTGCGTTGGCTGGCGGTCGATGCGGCCTTGTCGCCCGTGCCGGGTCTGCCAAGGCTGATGGACTTCGTGAGCACCGACGAGGCTCGGGCGCGACACCTTGCCGAGTTACTGCGCAATCAGGCCGAGTTTGCGCAGGGGAGTGGACGTGATCGCGCTCGCAGCGTCTGGTTGATCCTGTCGCAGAGCCGTGAGCCGGCAACGTTGCGAGTCCTGATCGAGATGCTGGGGCCGCTCTTCGTCCCGACCGAGTGGGGTGGCTACATCTCGACCGCGCAGGGGATCTCTGCGTTCCTCACAAGCGTGATCGACCAACTCGGTTCGCTTCCTGGCAGCGAGGCGCAACAGGTCCTGAGCGACCTGATAGAGGACACCCGGCTCGCGAGTTGGCACAGCCGTCTCGATCCGGCTCGGGAGAATCAGCGAGTGATTCACCGTGATCGTCATGGACGTGACCCGGCCCGGAGCGTGATCGGCGGGCCGTGAGTCGGCGATGATCGGTGACGTGCCGGTGCAGGTTCATATGTAGTCGAGGTCACGATGGCTATGTATGCTGTGTGCGTGAAGGCTGTGACGATCACGATTCCCGAGGAACTCGACGCCGAGGCGGCCGCTGAGGCGCGCCGGCTGGGGATTTCCAAGTCCGAGTTGATCCGGCGCGGCCTTTCCGCCGTCCTGCCTGCCGGACGGATCGATGCGCGTGGCGACGCCTGGAGCGACTTGGCCGGATTCGGGAGCAGGGGAATCAGTGCCCGACCGGGCGAGATCGACGAGGTCGTCTACGGGTCGTGAAATTCGCCGACACGAGTTGGTGGGTCGCCTGGGCGCTTCCCGGCGACGCCCGTCATCGTGAGGCGTTGGCGGTGCTCGCTCGTATCGGTGCCGGTGAGCAGGTCCTGACGACCAATCTCGTCGTCGGTGAGACTTGGGCGTTCCTGCGCCGCAAGGACGGTCATCGGACGGCCGTCGGGTTCCTGGATCGCCTGGCGGTCCTTCAGTCGGCCCGCAGGCTGAAGCTGCACGCGGTCACCGCAGAGCAGGAATCCAGGGCGTGGGACTGGCTCCGCCGTCACGACGAGCGGGAGTACTCCTTCGTCGACGCCACGAGCTTCGAGGTGATGCGCACTCGCCGCCTCCGCGAGGCCCTCGCGTTCGACAACGACTTCACAGCCGCGGGCTTCACCGAGATGCGCCCATGAGCGCGCCAGCGGACCGGATCGAGCGATTCCTTCGCGAGAACCCGTCGGGGCCGCTCTGGGTGACCGTAGGGTTCGCCTCGGCGTTCGGGCTCGCCTGGCTGAACGAGCGAACCCGCGGGCGTCCGGTCACATTGCTGATCGGCGACACCAGAACGGGGTTCGCCAAGTACTCCGAGGACGACCGCCGGGCGGCGATCAGGTTCGTCCAGCGCCCCGATGTGTCAGTCCGCAATTGGTACAGGAAGCATGGCGGCCACCGAACGGCGCATGCCAAGACGTGGATGGTGGAGCCCGACCCGAACGCGGGGATCGCGGGCGGAATCCTAGTCGGTTCGGCCAACCTGACCCGCCAGGGACTCCTGCAAAACGTCGAGATGCTGACGCTGGCCGATCCCTCGGAGCATCGGCGGCTCCGCGCCGAGATCCATGAGGTGATGGACGAGAGCTGGGCGATCGAGGACCGGCTCCTCGGACTTCTCGGGGCGACGAAGGCAGGGTCACCCCGCGTCTGGACGGGTACTGCGCCGATGCGACGCGATTACGACGGGCCGCGCCGTCCAGAGAAGGGTTCCGCTCGGAGGGGTTCCCGGTACCCGCCCCAGAAGTCGGCGAGTCCTACGCGACGTGATTACGACGGGCCGCGCCGTCCACGGCAGCGTCCCGCTCGGGCCGGTTCCCGGCACGCGCACCGGCGATCGGCGAGTCCGAAGGGCCGAGAGTTGCGCAGCGCCGCGCTGATGATCGCGGCCGGAGTCGTCCTCCTATTCGTGCTGCTCTCAAACATCGGGCGCGACGGAGACTCCGCCGACTCTCCTGGCGGGTCGAATCCGCCTGTCGCCGCCCCGTCACCGCCGGCCGCCGGGGTGCAGACCGTTGCTCCGGTCGAGGTTCCGCCGCCGCCGGCAGCGGATCCTGTGCCGGGATCGGCTGCGGGGAGCGCTCCGGCGACGACGGTGCCGGACACGCTGGCCCATCGGCCCGAGATCGAGTTGAGCGCACCCCCGGAGGGATGGACCCCATACGTGGGCGGCAACGCTTCAACCTACGGCGAGCCCGACCGAGACGATCTCCAATGGGTGGCCTGGCAGCCGACCTGTCCCTCGTGCGAGCCCGGCGTCACAATGAGTTGGGTGGGCTCATACGCCTACCCATTCAACGATTTCGCGGACTCGGAGAATCATCATCTGCGTGCCAAACTGCTGTCATCCTGCTTCCACCGCGAGCGGTCGGGTCCACTGATTCAGTGGCAACACGACATCGGTGGCGACCACGTCGCCTCGCTCTGGATCGACGGCGAACGGGTGCCGACGGGTTCGTGGTGGCTCGCTGACGGTGGCGACGCCCGTCTCATGGTGCCAGAACCCGGGCCGTTCCTTGCCCTACTAGAAGATGCGCAGGAGTTGCGGATCGTCACCGCAGAGCGTCGCGAAGCCACCTTCACCGTGGCCGGGTTCCTGTCCACGCCGGTTCAGGCCAACCTGGATCACTGCGACCACTATTCGTGAAACCGTCGAGTGGTGTCCATGCTACTTCGCCGGCCGCGTGACTGTGGCTCCCCGCACCCGTCTTCGGGGCGATCGGTGAGAGGCCGAGCGGGTTGCCTCGTTGCCGGATGTCGGGTAGGACCCGGACGTCTGACCGGGCTGACGGAAGGAGGAGGGACAGATGGATGATGCCCCGACCGCGTGGCTCATACGAGCGGGCAAGCACGGAGAGCATGAGGAGTTCGTTCTCGAGAACGGACTTGCTGGCATTGATTTCCGTCCGGTCCCGGATCTCACCGAGGCCACCGATCAGGATCGATTGAGGCAGATCGTCCGTGAGGCGTATCCGGATGATCCCGACGCGAAACGATGGAAGGTAACGGGTCAGCTTTGGGCCTTCCGTTCTGAGGTCAAGCCGGGAGATCTGGTGATTCTTCCGTTGAAGGGGAGGCCGCAGGTCGCACTGGGCATTGCGACGAGGGGCTACGAGTATCGGCGCGACTTGGATTCCCACATGCGGCACTGGATCGCAGTTGACTGGAAGCGGACCGATGTGCCCCGAACGGCGATTGGAGAGGATCTTCTGCCTCGCTCAATGCTGGCGGAACCGTCTATCGGGTCCAGAAAACGACGCCGCGCGGCGCCTGCAACAAGTTCTCGAGACTGGCGCTGACCCTGGTTCACGACTCGTCGGTCTCGAGTCGGTCGACGGCGACGATGTTGACGCGACTGACTCCTCCGAGTCGAGTATTGACATTGAGCGTCTGGGGCGCGATCAGATCCAAGCGCGCATCGCCGAGCAGTTCGGTGGTCATCGCCTCTCCGACCTCGTGGCGGCGGTCCTCGACGCCGAGGGCTTCTTCACCGAGGTCTCGCTCCCCGGCCCGGACGGCGGGATCGACATCTTCGCCGGTCGGGGTCCACTTGGTCTTGATCCTCCGAAGCTGATCGTGCAGGTGAAGTCGAGTCCGGCACCGGTCCCTGCGACAGTTGTTCGCGAACTCCACGGTGTTCTCACCACGCACGGTGCGGAACAGGCGCTACTCGTCGCTTGGGGAGGCGTGAATCGGGTCGCGCGACGGGAGTTGCGGAGCCAGTTCTTCCGGGTCAGGGTTTGGGATGCCGAAAATCTGCTCGACGCGATCCTGCGCAACTACGAGCGCTTGGACGAGGAGTGGCGCGCTGAACTACCGCTGAAGCGGATCTGGGCGCTGGCGTCGGAGCCGGCCGAGTAGTCGGGTCGGGGCGCGTAGGCGGTTGAGTTCGACCGTGCGCCGCTGGCGCCGAGGCGATAGTCCGCATAGTCGATCCCGTGGTCCGGTCGGCGCTGCTGGAATACCGATCGGCTCGTTCGCGCCGCTGTCGTTGATTCGGCCGCGCCGGGCGCTGGCCGGGCATGGCGCGGCGGGCGTTGACGCTGGGTCGGGGTGCTGTCACACTCGGTTCCGTGCGCGTCTTTGACGAGGCCCACGCGGCTCATAGCGACGCCGGGGGGCGGGATGCCGGTCCGGGCGACGTCAGAGGCGCGCCCGACGCCCTGCCGGCCGTACACGACCTCGGCGCCGGTGCCGAGATGTTGACGAAGCCTCCGTTCGTGCCGGTTGAGCCGGAGGTGTTCTTGGCTGCGGGGATGTCGAGCCGGGAGGAGGCCGAGCAGGAGGCGGCCGGCTGGCTGGGGGACATGATCGCCGGAGCGGGTCAGTTGACCTGGATCGAAGGGGGTCCGGGGACCGTCGTCGCCGAGCCGCACCCGGAGTTGCCGTGCGTGGTGTTCTCGGGCGCCCGCGAGCACGAGGGCGTGTGGGTGCCGACGCTGTTCCTGATGGCGGGCAAGCGCGAGACCGACCGCTACTGGCAGTGGGCCTCCTGCGGCGAGCGGAAGACCCCCCAACTCGGGGCCGACGCCATCGAGGGCGCCGAATGGGTCATCGAGGGGCTCCTGCCGATCGCGCGCAGCTCGATCCGGGCACCCACTGCATGAGCGCCCGCATAGCGGCCTACCGGGTGGACAGCAGGTCGTCCGCCGACCGGGCCGCCGACGCGGCCATGAGCCGCCTGCGTCTCAAGCCGGGCGGTCTGCGGGACGCGCTGCGCAGAGCCGTTTGTGAGAGCGCCGACAACGTGTCGGACTGGGCCGGGTCGGGAGAGGTTTCGATTGAGGAGGACCGCAGCGGCAGATCAGTGGTCATCGCGGACAGCGGTCCCGGAATTCACGGCACGATGCGTGAGTCGTTCCCCGATTTGAGCGGTACGCAGCTGCTCCTGCACGCCGTTCAGCCGGGCGTCACGTCGACAGGCGAGCAGTTCCGCGGTTTCGGACTGTGGTCGGCGGTGCAGGTGTCGAACTACGGCGCGGAGGTCGCAGTGGAGAGCGGCGGTGTGGCGGTGCTGTTCCGGCAGGGCGGGGCGGACTCGTGCTCCAAGAGCAGCAGCACGAGCGTGGGGACCGTGGTCCGGATCGCGCTGGGGCAGGCGGAGTTGTGAGGAGAGCCGCCGTCACGATCACCCGTCGCCGGCGTACTGCGGTGGCATAGACGCAACCTGGCCATCTTCCGGCGCACTTTGGAGCGAGGTGTGATGTGGTCGAGGTCGCTCCATCGTATGCGGCCGGCATTCTTGAGGGCTTCGCGCTTCGCGAGCACGTCAAGTGACGAACGGTTGCGTCTGTCGCAGCGGCGAGGGCAGGCGCGGTTCCGGTCCTACGACGAGGCGACCGTGCCCGGCACGGGCTTCGAGACCCTGGACGAGGCTCTGTGGCGCCCCATGCTCAGCAAGGCGTCCGCATGGTGGCTGCCGAACGCCTCGGGTGGGACCGGTACGGTGCTCCGAGGCGGAGGCGCCGGTCCAGGCACCGTCGCCGAGTCTGCGATGCTATGGCTCGGCCGCTATCGAGCGCGAGGAGGGGAGGTCGACATGTCGACGGAGGGTGAGAAGAAGCGCGAGGTGCCGATCCGGCTGCCGCCGGAGTTGGAAGGGGGCTGCTGGGCCAATTTCGCCGCCGTCACCCACAGTCCTTACGAGTTCACTCTGGACTTCGTGCGCATGAACTTCGACGGCGTCGAGCCCCGCAACGGCGTCGTGGTCCAGCGGATCCACATGTCGCCGCTGTTCGTGCAGCAACTCATCGACGCCCTGCAGGACAACTGGCGGAAGTACGCCGCCAAGGCCATGCCGAAGGAGGTCGAGGGCTAGGTCCGGAGCGCCCCGCCGTCCCGCTCAGACCGTCAGGGCGGCCTCCAGGCGCGGGATCAGCTCGTCGAACACGTCGCGCCAGTCGGCCACGAACCCCACATCGCACCAGTCGAAGATGAGCGCCTCGGGGTCGGGATTGATGGCCACGATGCTGCCTGCCGAGCGCACGCCGGAGGTGTGATTGAACTTCCCCGACAGGCCGATGGCGATGTACAGCCGGGGCGAGATGCTGTGGCCGGTGATCCCCACCTGGCGGGCCCGAGGCATGGCGCCGACGTCGGTCACCTTGCGGGTGGCGCACAGTTCGGCGCCGATCTTGCGGGCGTCGGCCCGGAGGCGCTCGTAGTCGTCCACGTCCACGCCCACGCCGACTCCGATCACGACCGCGGCGTGGGCGAGCAGGTCGCCGTCGTCGTCCCGCCTGCGCCCCAGCACCCGCAAGCGCTCCCGCGGCGTCACGGTGATCTCGGTCACGGGCACCTCCGGCGTCCGGCGCGGCTCGGGCAGTCCAAGGACGCCGGCGCGCACCGTCGCCATCTGCACCGCGGAGGAGCAGGCGATGTCGGCGATCACATAGCCACCGAAGGCCGGCTTCTCGGCGATCAGGCGACCATTGTCGCAGGAGAGACCCACGGCGTCGCCCGTCAGGCCGGCGGCCAAGCGGGCCGCCACCCGCGACGCCACTTCGCGGCCCCAGGCCGTGCTCGGCGCCAGGATCGCCCAGGGCTGCACGCCTTCGGCCCAGTCGCCGACCGCGCCGGCGACGTCCTCCTCGGTGAGCCCCCCGTGGCCGTCAGCGGGCACAGCACCGGCGGCGCTGACCCGGCGGACCGCGTCGGCTCCGAAGCCGCCGAGCTCGGTACCCGCGTCGGGACCCAGAGCCACGACGTGGCCGCCGACGGCGGTGGCCAGCCGCGCCGCGGCTCCCAGCAACTCCCGGGAGTGCCGGTCACGAGCCGGCTCGATGAGAACGCCGACGGCGAGGCCGCCGTTCTGGGCCGCCGGCAACTCGACGACCAACCCGGAGCCGCGGGCGACCTCCGGGGCGCCGGTGGGCACCAACGCCCCCCGATCCTCCAAGACCGCGATAGCCCGGTCGGCCGCCTCGGCAAGGCCGCCGGACAGGACCTCGCGTCGCCGGTCGATCTTCAGGGTCCAGATCGGCCCGACGGAGGTGGGGCTGGCGGCGGCGCCCCACGGCCCGGGCCCCAACTCGGCTGCGTCGATCGTCGTTATGCGCGAGCCGTCGACCCCCGCCCAGACTGCGGGATCCTTGATCTTGCAGGGATCGATCAGCCGCTCGGCGCACGAAAGCAGCGCCGGGAGATCCAACTCGGCGTCCAACCACTCGTCGTTGTGCTCGAGGAGCAGCGACAGCCGCTCGCCGGTGAGGCGCAGCCGGCGAACCCCGCAGGCGAAGGGCAGCCCCAGCAACTCGGCGAGCTGCGGCGGCACCTGGCCGGTGTCGGCATCGACGCTGTTCCGCCCCGCGAAGATCAGGTCGAAGGGTCCGAGATGTTCCACCGCGGCGGCCAGCGCCCGTGCGGTGGCCAGGGTGTCGGATCCGGCGAACGCCGGATCGGTCACGTGGAAGCCGGCGTCGGCGCCGAAGGCGATGGCCTCCCGGCAAACCGTGTCCGCCGAGGGCGGTCCCAGGGTCAGCACGCTGAGCGTGCCGCCGCCGGCGCGGGCGATCTGCAGGCCCTGGGCCACCCCGCGCCGGCAGTAGTCGTTCATGTGCAGCACCTGCCCGTCGCGCACGAGCCGGTTGTCGGGTCCGAGCCGCATGTCCTCGAAAACAGGGATCTGCTTGGCCAGCGCCAGCACCCGCAGCGGGCGGGCCGGTCGCAGCTCCGGCGTGCTCACGGCGCCGGAAGTGGGTCGAGGGTGTCGCGAGCCGTGTGCAGGTGGGCGGTCTCGTTCAGCGACGACACGTGCATGCCGCCCAGCAAGTTGCGCCGCAGCCGGCACAGGCCCGTGTACTCCAAGCTGAAGAAGAACACGTTCTCGATGCCCAGGAGGTGGCTCACGAGGGCGTTGACGGTCCCGCTGTGGGCCACCACCGCGACGGTCTGGTCGCTGTGTTCGGCCTCCCAGGCCGCGAAGGTCTTCGCCACGTCGTCGCGGAAGAGCTCCGGATCGGTGAATCCGGCCTCCCGCCAGCGCCCGCTGCGCAGGTGGCGCCAGATCTCGTGGCGTTCCCGCCGCATCTGCTCGTAGGGGATGTAGGTGGTGCTGCCGCTGTCGATTTCCGAGAAGCCCTCCACCGTCTCGATCTCGAGGCCCCGCTCGGCGGCCAAGGGTTCAGCCGTCTCGACCGCCCGAAGCTTGGGGCTGGCGGCGACGTGATCGATCTCTTCGCCCGCCAGCCAGGCCGCCAGGCGTCGTGCCTGCTCGCGGCCCACGTCGGTGAGGCCCGGATCGGCGGGTCCGTCGGTGTTCTCCACCCGCTGGGGCAGGGCGTGACGGATCAGAAGCAGCTCCACGTGACCGTACGGTACCGGCCGGTCCGCCCCGACAGGCCCGAGCAGGAGCGGTGTGGCGCAGGTGGTGGCGGTCGGGTGTGACAACATCGCGCCATGGCCGTGGACCACACCGGCGTCATGTTCACCTTCGAGGACACTGCCGAGATTCTCTCGTGCATGGAGGACCTGGCCGTGCGGGGCGACGGCAGGGGTTGGCTCAACCTGCTGCCCTGGGTGGAGGACGAGGAGCGGCCGCCCACCTCCCCGCTGGGGCGGATGTTCTCCGCCCGCGGTCCCGAGATCCCGCAGGCCACCTGGGTGCCGCAGCACCGGCGCGGCCGGAGCACCGTGCGGGCCACGATCGGCATATCGCACCCCACCGGCCGCTTCGCGGTGCGCCGCCTGGCCGAGAACGGCGTGGACGTGCCACAGGCCTGGACGGTGCGCCAGGACCACGTCCGGCGGGGGCTCGTGTTCGAGTTGCCCGACGGCGTCGGCGTTGCCGAGGTGCTGCGGTTCCTGATGGCGGCGACGGAGGTGCTCAGCGGTGTCGAGACCGACGGCCGCTGGGTTGCCGACATCGCGGTCCAGCGCGGCTCCCGGCGGGGCTGACCGCGCCGAGGGCCGCCTCGCGCTGCGGCATCCGTTCGCGTCAGGACCGTCGCCGCTCCCCGGCTATGGTCGGCGCATGGCCGAAATTGCGAACGGAAGAGCAGCCCGTCGAGCAATCGGCGGAGTCGATCCAGGGAGCGGGGTCCCGGCGGCGGGCGCCGAGGCGGTCTGGGTGTGGGACACCGACAGTCCCGTCGGCCGCCTGGGTCTGGCCCTCACCGAGGCGGGACTGCGGCGGCTCACGTTCCTGCCGCCCGGCGTCGCCGGTCGCGCCGACGGCGACGTCGAGGAGTTGGCCGCCACCATGGCCGTCACGGTGTCACCCCGTGTGACGGTGGCCGCCGCGCCCCTGGACGGCATGCGGCGGCAACTCGACGACTACTTCGCCGGCAGGCTGCGGGGCTTCGACGTGGAGGTGGACTGGCGCGACAGCGCGGGCTTCTACCGCCGGGCGCTGGAGGTGACGGCCGCCATCCCCTACGGAGGCACACGCAGCTACGCAGACGTGGCGGCGAGCGCCGGCAGCCCCAGAGCCGCCCGGGCGGTCGGCACGGCCATGGCGACCAACCCTGTTGCGCTGGTTGTTCCCTGCCACCGGGTCGTCCGAGCCGACGGCCGTCGCGGACCCTACGGGGGCGGTACTGCGGCCAAGGATCTGCTGCTGGACCTCGAGGCGTCTGTCAGCGGCAACTGAGGCGCGGAGATCTCGACCGGCTTCGCGAGGCCCTCGTCCGGGCCACGACCGGGTCGGTCAGAGGGCGATCTCCTCGATCTCCGAGGTCTCCCAGAACTCGTGGTTCTCGATCCAGTCCGCGTTGGCGGATCGCAGCAACAACTCGGGGTCGTGGCGCGGGTCGGCGTCCTCGCTGACCCCGCTGAGCACCGACCGCCAAGCGCCTGACCACCAGGCCAGGAGCGCGATAAGCAAGCACGAGCCCAAGAATGCCGCGAGCGGAACCAGCAATTCCACAGGACGCGAACCTTAACCACGCCCGACGGCATTGTCCAACCGAAGGCTCAGCCAGGTCGCCCCCAAGTGACGGCCAGGCGGCCGCGGCGGAACGCCGGTGGCGGACCGGCGGTCCCCGAGACGGCGCGGTAGGGTCGCCGCCTGCCGGAGGAGGTGTGATGAGCGACATCCTGGGCTTCTGGAGCATCGCGCAGGCCGACCCGCAGCGCCTCGCCGTGGTGGATCCGGAGGGGCGGAGCACCTCGTTCGGGGAGTTGGCGGACCTGACCAACCGGTACGCGCACGGGCTTCGCGCCCTCGGTCTCGGCCCGGGCGACTCGATGGTCACGGTGCTGCCCAACGGGCTGGAGCAGATCGCCTCGCTGCTCGCGGCCTACCAGAGCGGCCTGTACGTCACACCGGTCAACTGGCACCTCAGCGCCGCGGAGATCGCCTACATCGTCACCGACAGCGACGCCAAGGTGCTGATCGGCCACGAGCGTTTCGCCGTCGAGGCAGCGGGCGTGCCGGACGGCGCCGACGTGCCCCATGCGTTCTCAGTGGGCACGGTCGGCGGCTTCAGAACGATCGAGGAGTTGACGGCGGGCTGGCCGGCGACGCGGCCGGACGACCTCACGACCGGCTCCATCATGGGGTACACCTCCGGGACGACGGGGCGGCCCAAGGGCGTGCGCCGGTCCTTGAGTATCCGCCATCCCGACGAGTCGGCGGCCTTCGCGGGTTTCCTCCTGTTGCTGTTCGGCATCAAGCCGCATGCCGGCAACGTGTTCCTCTGCGCAACCCCCATCTACCACTCCGCCGGAAGTCTGTGGACCACGATGTCGCTGCACCTCGGACACAGCGTCGTGCTCATGGACCGCTGGAGCCCACTCGGGACGCTCGAGCTGATCGAACGCCACCACGTCACGCACACCCACCTGGTTCCGACCATGTTCCACCGCCTGCTGCGGCTGACGGCGGAGGAGCGGGACCGGTACGACGTGTCGTCGCTGCGGCACGTGATCCATGCGGCGGCCCCCTGCCCGGTCGAGACCAAGCAACGGATGCTGGACTGGTGGGGCGACTGCCTCTACGAGTACTACGCCGCCACCGAGGGTGGCGGGACGCTCGCCACTCCTGCCGACTGGCGGCGCTTCCCCGGCACGGTGGGCAGGCCCTGGCCCGAGACCGAGGTCATCGTCGTCGACTCGGAGGGCCGGGAACTGCCGCCGGGCCGCAGCGGCACCGTCTACATGAAGATGCCCGAACGCCTTCGCTTCAGGTACCACAACGACGCACAGAAGACCGCCGACGCCCAGCTGGGTGAGTTCTTCACCGTCGGCGACGTGGGGTACTTCAACGAGGAGGGCTACCTGTTCCTCAACGACCGGGCCCGCGACATGATCATCGTGGGCGGCGTGAACATCTACCCGGCGGAGATCGAGGGCGTGCTGCAGCAGTGCCCGCTGGTGGGCGATGTCGCCGTGTTCGGTGTACCCGACGAGGACCTCGGCGAGAGCATCAAGGCGGTGGTGGAACCGGCGCCGGGAGTCGAACCTGGCGAGGGAACCCGGCGGGCCATCCTGGACTTCCTGCCGGGGCGGTTGGCGAAGCAGCGCAGGCCGCACTCATTGGACTTCATTGCAGAACTGCCCCGGGACCCCAACGGCAAGCTCTACAAGCGACGGCTGCAGGATCCGTACTGGGAGGGGCTCGCCCGGCGCATCTGACCGCCCGCCGCCGGCGGGCGCGGTGTCGTCGGTCATGGTGCGGGCCCGCGCTCAGGCGCAGGTGTTCGGCGCCGCCTCGCCGGCGAACCGATCCGCGATCCAGCCGAGGAGGTCGTCCCGCTGGGCGGCGATCACGCTGCTGTGGTCGTGGCCCTCGTAGAGGATGCGATCGGTCGGGCCCTGGCCGTCCAGCACGCAGAGCTGTCCCAGCAGGATCTGGCTGCTGAGGGCGGGGATCTGCTCGTCGACGCTGCCGTGGAGGATGAGCAGCGGCACCGGCACCGGCGCCTGGTTCGTGTCGTTCTCGACGATCACCCGATCCCACGGCGACACGCCGAGGGGGCTCGCCACCTTCAGCATCTGCTCGGCGCTCAGCGGGTTGAACACGTCGAAGACGTCTTGCGTGCAGCCCGTCTCAAGCACGTCCATCAGGGCGATGGCCCCGTCGGTGTAGACCTGATCGAGCTCGACCTCGTCGTAGGCCTCGGCGAAAGCGGCCGAGGCCATGGCGAGGTATCCCTGGAACGGGCCGCCCAGCAGGACGCCGTAGAGCAGCGCGAACTGCGAGGGTGGAGCGCCGGACGCCACGCCGAGGAGTTGCAGCTCGGGCGCGTACTCCTGCCAGTGCTGGCCGGTGTGTATGGACGCGTGGCCTCCCTGGCTGTGGCCCCAGACCACGAACCCGTCGGTGACCGAGACGAGCGGCATCCCGTCGGTGCCCGGCAGGCTCCCGAGGTTGTGGGCGGCGCGGACGCTGTCGAGCACGCTCCGGGCCTCGCTCCTGCCGACGATGTAGGGGTGCAGACCGGGCGTGCCGAGACCCTCATAGTCGGTGGCCACGACGGCGTAGCCCTCCAGGTACGGGCCGTTGGAGAGGATCTCCGCCTCCGCGTCGTGCGACGGGGCGCAGATGTCGGCCGTGCCGGTGGTGCCGTGGGCGTAGGCCACGAGCGGCCAGCCGCCGGGCGGCGGCTCGCCGGCGGGGGTGGCCACGAACCCCGAGACGGCGATGTCGTCGCCCCGCAGCGAGCGGGAGCGGTAGAGGATGCGGTAGCCGATGTAGTCGTCGCCGAGCTCCAACTCCTCGATGTCGATGATCTCGCCGGGTTCGCCGGCGGGAAGGGGCAGGGGAACCCTCAATGCTCCCGGGGCGTCGTAGATGGACGTAATGACGGCAACGTCCTCGTCCCTGGGCTCGGATTCGCCTGCCACGCAGGGACCGTCGTCGCCCGACCAGACGAAGCCGGCCGCCTCGCAGATCGGTCGGCTCGTGTAATCGGAGGGGTGTGTCTCGAACCCGGGTTCGGACGGCTCCGGCTCCGGTGCCGGTTCGGGTTCCGGCGGCGTTTCGGGCTGCGGCGGGGCGTACGGATCTGACGGCGGCTCGGGTTCCGACTCCGGCGCCGGTTCGGGTTCCGTCGGTGGTTCCGGTGCGGGCGGTTCGGGTTCTCGCGCCGGTTCCGGCGGCGGTTCGGGTTCCGGCGGCGGTTCGGGTTCTGGCGGCGGTTCCGGTGGCGGTTCGGGTGCCGGCCGCGGTTCGGGTTCCGGTGCGGGCGGGGATTCCGGTGCGAGGGGTTCGGGTTCTGGCGGCGGCTCTGGGGATTCCGGCGCGGGGGCCGGTTCGGGAGCGAGTACCGGCGCCGGCTCGGGTGCCGTGGCGGGCGCCGCATCCGACTGCCCGCAGGCGGCGATCAGCAGTGCGCCGCCTGCCACCAGCGCGGCCGACACGATCGATGCGCGGCCACGCCGAGCGGCCCCTGCGGTGCGTCGCTGCGGCCCGAAGAGATGCGCAAGCGGGTCGGTCACGTCGGCTCCTCTCTGCGCGTCGGCGACGGCCGGTCGCCGGCATCGATGAGCGTACAGCCGACGGCTGCAGCGCTCGTCGGCAGGGCGCCCACGAACGAAACCCGCGTACCGCTCCTCGGGACACCTGATGCGCATCCCTCGGTCCCGCCAGGTGAGTGCCGCCCCACGAGCGGGGCCGCGTGCCGCTCCTCAGGGCGCCCCCGCCGGTGATGCCGCAGGCCCGGCCGTGACTGCTGCCGCCGTGGGTTCTGCCAGTCGGGGGCCGTGTGCAAAGCTCGCGCCCGTCATGGGATCGGGACTTCCGGAGAACGCCGTCGGCGGTGGGCGCAACGGGCCGCTCTGGGTGCCGCGGGCGCCGGAGGAGACCAACCTCGGGGCGTTCTGCGCGGCACTGGAACGCGCGGGTCACGGATCGTTCGGCGACTACACCGAACTCCACGGCTTCTCCGTGGCCGACCCCGAGGCGTTCTGGTCGGTCGCCTGGGACTTCTGCGAGGTGATCGCCGAGACCCGCGGTGAGCGCGTCTTCGAGCCGGGAGCGGAGATCCCCGACGGCCGGTTCTTCCCCGACGCCCGGCTCAACTTCGCCGCCAACCTGCTGCGGCGCCACGACGACGCGCCCGCCATCATCTTCGACGGCGAGGCGGGCGGGCGGCGCGAGTTGAGTTGGGCGCAGTTGCAGTCCGACGTGCGGCGGATCGCCGGAACGCTCGGCGGGGGCGCGGGCATCGGACCCGGCGACCGTGTGGCGGCCTGGCTGCCGAACATCCCCGAGACCTGCGAGCTGATGCTTGCGGTGGCCGCGCTCGGCGGCGTGTTCTCCTCCTGCTCGCCCGACTTCGGCGCCAACGGCGTGGTCGACCGGTTCGGGCAGATCCGCCCCCGCGTGCTGGTGGCCGTCGACGGCTACCGCTACGGGGGCAAGGACTTCGACTGCCTCGAGCGCCTCGCCGACGTCGCCTCGCGACTGCCCAGCCTGGAGCACCTCGTCGTCATCCCGTTCCTCGATCCTCGCCCGGACCTCGGCGGCGTGCCCGGCGCGGTGCTGTGGGAGGACTTCCTGGCCGCCGGATCCTCGGCAGCCGGCGGTGCACCGTCGCTCTTCGCTCCGCTGCCGTTCGACCACCCGCTGTACGTGCTCTACTCCTCCGGCACCACCGGGGCGCCCAAGTCGATCGTCCACCGGGCGGGCGGCGTGCTCCTCAAGCACCTCGTCGAGCACCGCCTGAACTGCGACGTCCGCCCCGGCGACCGCGTGTTCTACTTCACGACCGCGGGCTGGATGATGTGGAACTGGCTGATGTCGGCCCTGGCCAGCGAGGCGACGCTGGTGCTGTACGACGGTGCCCCCGACCCGGTGCGGTTGTTCGACCTCACCGACGCCGAGGGGATCACGCTGTTCGGCACGGCCGCGGGCTTCATCGAGGCGACCTCCAAGCGGGGCCTGTCGCCGCGGCGAACGCACCGTCTGGACACGCTGCGCACCATCACCTCCACCGGCTCGCCGCTCTCGCCGGAGGGCTTCGAGTACGTGTACAGCGAGGTCAAGCCCGACCTGCACCTGGCGTCCATCTCCGGTGGCACCGACCTGTGCGGGTGCCTGGTGAACGGCGATCCGACCGCGCCGGTCCACGCCGGGGAGATCCAGCGGCCCGCCCTGGGGTTGGCCATCGACGTGTTCGACGACGACGGTCGCCCGTGCCCACCGGGCACGCAGGGCGAGTTGGTGTGCACCAACTCCTTCCCCTCGATGCCGCTGGGCTTCTGGGGTGACCGAGACGAAGGCGAGAGCGGTGAGCCTGCGGATCCCGCTCTCGGCGTCTCGCCCGGCCCCCGCTACCGGCGGGCGTACTACGAGAGATTCCCCGGAATCTGGCACCAGGGCGACTACGCCCGCTGGACGCCCAACGGCGGGATGGTCATCGCCGGACGCTCCGACGCCACCCTCAACCCCGGGGGCGTGCGCATCGGCACCGCCGAGATCTACCGCTGCCTGGAGGCCGTCCCCGAAGTGCTGGAGGCCATCGTGATCGGTCAGCCGTACCGGGGCGACACCCGTATCGTGCTGTTCGTGCGCCTGAGTGCCGATTCGGGGGGCCCCTTGACCGAAGAACTGATGGGGCGGATCCGCGACCGCATCCGCGGCGGCGCCTCGCCGCGCCACGTCCCCGCCCGCGTCCTGGCGGTGGACGACATCCCCCGCACCCGCAGCGGCAAGCTCACCGAGTTGGCCGTGCGCGACGTGGTGTGCGGGCGGCCCGTGAGCAACACCGAGGCCATCGCCAACCCCGAGGCGCTGGAGCAGTTCCGCGACCGCCCCGAGCTGGCGTCGTGAACGGTCCCCGGCTGCGGCTGCGCAGCGCCCTGTACGCCCCGGCGAGCCGGCCCGATCTGCTGCCGAAGCTGCCGCGCAGCGGCCCCGACGGCGTCATCATCGACCTCGAGGACGCGGTTGCGCCCAGTGGCAAGCCCCAGGCCCGTCCCGCGGCCGCCGCCGCGGCCCGCGAGCTGCGGCAGGCGCACCCCGACCTGGCGATCTTCGTGCGCGTCAACGGGGTGGACACGGAGTGGTTCGAGGGTGACATGGCCGAGGCGTTGGTGCCCGAGCTGACCGGTGTGGTGGTGCCGATGCTGGAGTCGATCGCCGCGGTCGAAGCGGTGGCCGAGCGTCTCGACGCGGTGGGCCCGCTCGGCGTGATGGCGGGCCTGGAGACAGTGGCCGGGGTGGAACGCGCCGCCGAGGTGCTGCGCCCGCCGGTGGTGGCGGCCTACTTCGGCGCCGAGGACTACATCGCCGACATGGGCGGTGTGCGCACGCCGGAGAACACCGAGGTGCTGTACGCCCGGTCCCGCGTGGCGGTGGCGTGCCGGCTGGCGGGCGTGGTGGCGCTCGATCAGGTCGTCGTGAAGCTGCGTGACGAGGAGGTGTTCACCGCCGATGCCTCGCAGGGGCGCGCACTCGGCTACAAGGGCAAGCTCTGCATCCATCCCGCCCAGGTGCCCTGGGCGAACCGTGTCTTCACGCCATCGTCCGAGGAGGTCGACCGGGCGAGGCGCATGCTGGCGCTCTACGAGGAGACGCAGCGGACCGGCGCCGGCGCCGTGTCTTTCGAGGGCCAGATGGTCGACGAACCCCTGGCGCGCCAGGCCAGGGCCCTGCTCGCCGCCGCCGACTGACCGCACCGGTCCGGTCGGGGCCGCCGGTGGCCGTCGTCGGGAGCGTCTGGCGAAATCGCTCCGCCGGCCGGCCCCCGGCGTCCCCTCCCTCGCGTTCTCGAATGTCATTCCGGCGAAAGCCGGAATCCAGGTGGTGGCGGTCCGGTGCCGCGCCGCGGGTCAGCTTCGCCAGACCTGCTGCCTCAGGATCTCGGTGTCCATGTGGAAGTCGAGGCCGACGATGGCGCCGCCGGCGACACGGGAGATCAGGACCTCGATGAGGTCGAGCCGCGCACCCTCGATGTCGTTGCCCTCGGGCCATTCTCCCCTGCCCGTACCGGTCGCCCGGTACACGTAGCACGCCCCGTTCTCCTCCACGATGCGGTGGAGGATCTCGAAGCGGGCGTCGGGGAAGTGCTCGTAGAAGGCGCTGTGCATCTCGTGGAGGCCGGCGCGGTCGTAGGGGTAGGGGGCACCCTCGTCGTTGATCTCGCAGTTCTCGGCCAGTACCGAGACCAAGAGGTCCGGGTCGTGGCTGTTGACGCCCTCGAAGAAGGTGTCCATGAGCCGTTGGTTGGTTTCTCGCATGATGTGGCTCGCTTCGCGGTGGGTCGGTCAGTCGCCGCCGGGCCCGTAATCCTCGGGATAGCCCTCCATCGGCTGGGCCAGGATCCCGCCGTCGACGGTGAGTGAGGTGCCCGTCACGAACGAGGACAGCCCCGAGGCCAGGAAGAGCGTGGCGATCGCCACGTCGTCCGGGCTGCAGAGCCGACCCAGGGGGACGTGGTCGATGATGCCGGCGAACTCCGCCTCGACGTCGATGCCGTGCGGGGCGACCGCCTTGATGAAGTCCACGACGCCCTCGGTGAGCGACGCCCCGGGGCAGATGGCGTTGACGCGGATGCCCCACGGCGCCAACTCCATCGCAAGGGCGCGCGTGAGGCCGATGAGCGCGTGCTTCGAGGTGATGTAGTGGATCAAGCCCGGCGAGGACGGCTGGAACGAGTCCACCGACGCCATGTTGATGATGACCCCGCCCTCGCCGTCGGCGCGCATCGCCCGTGCCGCCGCCTGCGCGCACAGGAAGCTGCCGGTGATGTTCGTGTCGATGACGCGCTGGAACTCCTCCGGCGGCATCTCGTCGAGCAGGTAGTTCGAGAACGCGCCGGCGTTGTTCACGAACACGTCGATGCGGCCCGTCAACTCCCGTGCCTCGGCCACGAGGTTCAGGATCGAGTCACCGTCGGTCACGTCCACCCGGATGGCGAAGCCCCTCCCGTCGGGAATCGAGGCCGCGACGTTCCGCGCCTTGTCCAGACTGCGGGCGGCGGCAACCACCGTCGCGCCGGCTTCGCCCAGCCGGCGGGCTATGGCGGCGCCGAACCCCTGAGAACCGCCGGTGATGACGGCGCACCGGCCGGACAGGTCGACCAGTTCGGCGATCCCTCTGGCACCGGTGTCCATCGCGTACCCCCTCACCCGCGGCTGTCCTAGCGGCGCCCGAGTCTAGGCATCGGCCTGCGGGCTCTCAAGAATGCGCCCGTGGCTGGCGGAGCCGTCGGACTGTGACGTCAGGGCGCGCTGAGTCGCCGTCACAGTCGCCCCACGTGATCGTCTAGGCTCGTGTCGAGAAGCTGCTCGGAGCTTCTGAAGGGGGAGTCGCAGCTTCCGGGGGGAGGACATGCACATGAGTGCCCTCGTTAGGTCGTCCGTTGTACGTGTACTCGTCGCATCCCTGGCAGTGGTGTTGCTTGCCACCGCCTGCGGCGACGATGAGGCGGAGCAGGCGCAGCCGCCTCCGCCCGCCCCGGCGCCGACCGAGGCGCCCGCCCCACCGCCTGAGCCGCCGCCTGAGCCACCGCCGGCGCCCCCGGAGGCTCCGCCGCCGGAGCCGCCGCCCGAGCCGCCGCCACCACCACCCGCCGAGGTGCCTGCCGAGAAGCCCGTCTACGGCATGGTCACGGCCGTGCAGCACCCCTACTACGCGCCGACCGAGGCAGCGGTCGGTCCTACCTGCGAGCGATTGGGCTGCGAGGTCATCTTCCTGCAGCCCTCCTCGTGCGATGCCGCCGAGGAGAGCCAGCTCATCCGCGATGTGCTGGCGGCAGGGATCGACGGGCTCGGGGTCTCGGCGTGCGACGCGGCCGGCGTCCTGCCCGTGGTGGAGGAGGCCGCCGCCACCGGCATCCCGATCGTGACATTCGACGCCGACTGCTGCGCCGACATCCGGACGATCGCGGTCTCCAACAGCGATTGGCAGATCGGCGAGTTGCACGCCGTGGCGCTCAACGACCTCCTGCCCGACGGCGGGAAGGTCGTCAACATCATCGGATCGCTGGCGATGGAGAACGTGCGGACTCGCCTGGACGCGCTCGCGGAGGGCATCAACCCCAACATCGAGATCGAGAACTTCGAGGACCAGAACGACCTGACCAAGACCGGCCAGATCATCAGGGACGTCCTGACGACCCAAGGGGACGAGGTCGACATCTTCATGACGCAGACGGGGAGTGCAGCGGTCATCGCGCAGACCCTGGTCGACGAGGGCTTCGATCACATCCCGGTCGTCGGCATCAACGACTTCGAGGACATCCTCGAGTGGGTGCGCAAGGGCAACATCGTGAGCACCGTGGCGCTGAACCCGGGAGCCCAAGGGGAGCTGGCGCTCGTCGCCCTCGACAAGCTCCGCCAGGGGCTCACCCCGTCGACGGACTTCTTCGGGACGGGCGGCGTGATCATCACACCGGAGAACGTGGACACCTACGCCGACGACGTGGCGGACCTGAACGCACGTCTGCGGGAGGAATTCGAAGCTCTCTGGTCGTAGCCCCAAGCCCACCCGCCGGACGTCAGGTTCCCGCGCCGCGCCCGTGAGCGCCAACGGCGATCCGCTCTACGCCGGCTACGGCCTGACGAAGTGGTTCGGCGGGCTGCGTGCCGTCCACGACCTCTCCGTGGAGTTGTTCGCCGGGCAGGTTCTGGCGCTCGTGGGTGACAACGGCGCCGGCAAGTCCACGACGCTGAAGATGCTGGCGGGGTCGCTCCGGCCCGACGCAGGCTCCATCACGCTCGAGGGCGAGCACGTCCGGCTGGCCAGCCCGCGGACGGCTCGGGCACTCGGGATCGAGACCGTGTACCAGGACCTGGCCCTCGCGGACACGCTCGAGGTGGTGCAGAACGTGTTCTCGGGGAGGGAGCTGACCCGCTACGGCTTCCTGCAGCGCGTCGAGATGACGAAGCAGACGGAGAGCCTCCTGGAGGAGTTCCGCGTCAAGATCCCGAGCGTCTTCGCCCAGATCTCCTCGCTCTCGGGCGGTCAGCGCCAGGGATGTGCAATCTCGCGGGCGGTCAGCGGGGGCAGCCGGGTGCTGCTGCTGGACGAGCCCACGGCTGCGCTCGGGGTCGCCGAGCGCAGGAACGTGCTCGAACTCATCAAGAGCCTGCGCGACGCCGGCATCGGCATCCTCATCATCAGCCACAACCTGCCCGACGTGTTCGAGGTCGCCGATCGGATCACGGTGCTGCGCCGAGGCGAGCGGGTGGGCACGGTGCCGGCCACCGACGTCGACGCTGGCGATCTCGTCGCCATGATCACCGGCGCCTCGGGCAACGCGGCCGCGGGGGACTCCTGACGTGGGCGCCTCCGAGGGGCGCGAGGGCCTCGCCATGACCGCGCGGGGCGGCTGGGGAACGGGGCGCTACCGCGAGTACCGCAACCTGCTCTTCGGCGCGCAGCGGTACCCGAAGATCATCCTCGCCGCTGTCATCGTCGTCGGCGTGATCACCGTGATCATCGATACTCGATTCGCCTCGTGGTTGAACGTCACCAACGTCCTGCGTGCCGCCGCACCCGTCGGCGTCGCCGCCGTCGGCCAGACGATCGTGCTGATCGGCGGGAACTTCGACCTCTCGATCGGTTCGATGGCGGGGCTCACCGGGCTCCTGACGGCGGTGTTCCTGCACAACGGCCTGGGCGCAGCCGAGACCATCGTGCTGGTGCTGCTCGTCGGTATGGGTCTCGGGCTGGTGAACGCCTTCGTCGTGGGGATCATCCGCATCAACCCCATCATCGGCACACTGGGCACGGGGAGCGTCTTCTACGGGGCGGCGGTGCTCGCCACAAAGGGCGTCCCGCAGGTCTACCCGCGCGAGGGCCTGCTGTTCCTGGTGACCAAGCGGTTGGGCATCCACCCCTCGGTGTTCGTCTACATCGGCGTGCTGTTGCTGTTCGGGGTGTTCCTGCACATGACCGTCTGGGGGGTGCGGACCTACCTGCTGGGCGCCAACGTGGAGGCGGCGCGCACCTCGGGCGTTCCCACCACCCAGACGGTGATGCTGACCTACGTGATCAGCGGGCTGCTGGCGGCGGTCGGGGGGATCCTGCTGACGGTGGAGCTCGGCTCGGGTCAGCCGAGCGGCGGCCAGACGTGGCTCCTGTCGACCCTTGCCGGTCCGATCATCGGCGGTGTGGCGGTGACCGGCGGCGCCGGCACGCTCTTCGGGGCCTTCCTCGGGATGGTGCTCATATCCGAGATCAACAGCGCGCTCGTCTTCGCCGGCTACACGTCCTTCGCCAGGGAGTTGGCGCTCGGGATCGCCATCCTGGTGGCAATGACCACCCAGGCCGACACCATCAGGTCGTTGCTGCGGACGGCCCGGCAACGCGCCCGCCTGCGGGCCGGTGAGGAGGTCGTGGACTGACCGGCTAGTGGAGCCCGGCCAGTTTGGCGTCGTCGAAGCGCCCCGCCTCGATGTCCGCAAGGGCGCGCTCGAAGATGGCCAATGCCTCGTCGGCGTCGCTGCGGGTGATCGTCAGCGGAGGCGTGATCTCCATGACGTTCCCGAAGGCCAGCAGGATCAGTCCCAACTCGAAGCACCGGTAGGCGAGCCGGTGGGCGTCGGTGGTGGCCGGTTCCCGGGTCTGCTGATCGGTCACCAGCTCCACGCCGAGCAGCAGACCCTTGCCCCGGACGTCGCCGATGAGGGGGTGCCCGCCCTTCATCTCGAGCAGTTTCTCCTTGAGGTAGCCGCCCATGTCGGCCGCATTGGTGGCGAGGTCCTCGCGCTGCATCACCTCCATGAAGGCGAGCGACGTGGTGCACGAGACCGGGTGGCCTCCGAGCGTGTACGCCGTGTAGATGTCGACCTCGAGGATCTCCGAGCGCCCCACCACGGCCGAAAGGGGGAAGCCCCCGCCGAGGGGCTTGGCCAGGCCGACCGCGTCGGCCTCTATGCCGAAGTGCTCGAACCCGAACATCCGCCCGGTCCGGCCGAACGCCGTCTTGATCTCGTCGAAGATCAGCCAGATGCCGTGCTCGTCGCACAACTCCCGCAGCGCGGGGAAGTAGTTGTCCGGGGGCACGATCTCCCCGCTGTCGGACTGGATGCTCTCCGCGAACACGGCCGCCGTCTGGTCCGCAGGCGAGACGTTCGTCAACAGCTCGGTGCGGAGATAGTCCAGGCACCGCAGGGAGCACTCCTGGGGGTCGCACGGTCCCCAGGTGCAGCGGTAGGGGTTGGGGTAGGGCGCCTTGGTGATGTGACCGCCGGGGATCGGCGTGCTCAGGGCGCCGTGTCCGGAGATGGCCCCGGAACCGATCGTCATGCCGTGGAAGGCGCCGATGAAGGAGACGATGCGGGGACGGCCCGAGGCCACCGGGACCACCTTGGCGAGGTAGTCCATGGCGTCCGATCCGGAGACGCCGAACCAGACCTTCTTGTCGAAATCGCCCGGGAAGAGGTCCACGAGCTTCTCGGCAAGTTCGACCGCGGGCTCGTGGATGTAGCACACCAGCGGGTGTGCGTACTCCTTGTCGATCGCCGAGATCGCGGCGTCGCGCACCTCGGGATGGCCGTACCCGGCGGGGACCGCCCCACCACAGCCCATCCAGTCCAGGTACTCGTTGCCGTCAGGGTCCCAGAGGCGCACGCCCTCCGCCCTGCCCACGACGAAGGGGTAGAGCCGGTACTTCAGCGACTTCGTGATGACGGCGTCGTCGCGCCGGGCGACCTCCCCGGTCAATCGGAGATCCCTTGGCCCGTGAGCATCCATCGCCAGGTTCCTTCACTCGATTGCGGGGAGCGGTGCCTGCCCGAGTGGTCCCCGAGTGGTCATCGTTGCATGCGCCGGTCGCGCTGTCCTAGTAGTCGCCCACCACGGTGCTGGCGAACTTGCTGAGCAGGTGGGGGCCGGCCAGGACCGGCTCGTAGCGGGGCGATTCGCCGGGCGCCAGGCAGGTTGGCAGGCAGCGCACCTCGGCGTCCCAGCGCACGTTGTGGAAGAACACGATGCTCTGACGCCGGGCGGAGCGGCCGGCGTCAGCCGGCGGTAGCGCGGCCCGGTGCAGGGTGGAGACCCAGCGGTCATTGGTCCAGCGGGCCATCATGTCGCCGAGGTTCACCACGAAGCCGTCCGGAATCATCGGCACGGCCGCCCAGCCGTCCGGCCCCATGACCTCCAGGCCGCCGGGGGCATCGTCGAAGCGCAGGATCGACAGGGTGCCGTAGTCGGTGTGGGCGCCGGCGCGCAGCTGTCCGGGCAGCGGGCGGCTCTCCAGTTCCGGATAGTTGATCGCCCGCATGGCGCTGGAGTGGTGGTCCAGCAACTCCTCGAAGTAGTCCGCCGGCAGGTCCAGCCCCACGGCCATGATCGACAACAGCCTGCCCGCAAGGTCGGCCATGGTCCGGAAGTACGCCTCCCAGGCCGGCCGCAGTGACGCCGGCTCGTCGGGCCAGCGGGGTTCGGCCAGGATCGCCCCGCCGCCCGGGGGGATCACCGCCGGCAGGTCCAGGGGGCCCATGTTGAGGGTCTCCTTCAGATCCGGCGGCGTGGTGTCGCCGAGCGAGCGGGCCAGCATCTCGCCCCGGATGGGGGAGTAGCCGTAGGCGTAGTCCTCCGACGGCGCCGGGCTCTGCCGCTTGACCTCCAGCGGCAGGTCGAAGAACTCCCGTGCCGCGCTCCAAACGGCGTCGATGGTCGGTTGCGGCACGCCGTGGCCGACGATGACGAAGAAACCGATGGCGCGGCAGGCCTCGTCCACGGCCCTGCCGACTTCGGCCAGGCCCCCGGCACCCTCGGCGGCGGGGGAGATGTCGATGATCGGGACGGGGGATGGCGCGGTCGCCGGTGCCGGCGCCGACAGCCCGCCGGACGCCGCGCTCATCGCCGTGACGGTGCCGGAGTGGGCGAGTTCTCGGCCCGGGGGCGGCATTGACAGCGATACTTCATATACTGATATCTACTTTGAGTCTTATTCGGACGCAGCGTCGGTGGACACGTCGTCGCGGTGCAGATTCAGTGATGCGGAGTTCATGCAGTAGCGCTCGCCGGTTGGGGCGGGGCCGTCGTCGAAGATGTGCCCCAGGTGCGCCCCGCACTCGTTGCAGACCGCCTCGGTGCGGACCCAGCCGTGGCTGCGGTCGGTGCGGCGCCCCACCCGCTCGGTGCCCAACTCGGAGTGGAAGCTGGGCCAGCCGGTGCCGGAGTCGTACTTGGTTTCGCTGGAGAACAGCGCTATGTCGCAGACCACGCAGTGATAGACGCCGTCGTCCTTGCAGTCCCAATACTCGCCGGTGAAGGCCCGCTCCGTGCCGGCCTCCTGGGTCACGTGGTACTGGAGTGGGGAGAGCCTCTGGCGGAGTTCCCGCCGGTCTTGCTTGTCGGTGGTCATGGTGCCTCCAATGCCGCGCAGCGAACAGGCGTATGGATTACACTTCTGTAATCTCAAGCTGTGCAATCCCAGGCTGCCGAGGGTGCCGCACCTAGTGTCTCACAGAGTGTCTCACAGGGCTGTGTCACACCCTCTCGGCAGGATATGCGCAGACAGCTTCCCCCGAACGATCGATCCAACCGACACCGGCGGTGACCGGGACGACCAGGAGGTCATGAACAGATGACGACCGAAAGCAACGGCAGGGTGCGCGAGCAGGCGCTCGACTTGGCCCTTCGCCAGATCGAGAAGAACTTCGGCAAGGGCGCCATCATGCGGATGGGCGAGAAAGGTGCCATGCAGATCGAGTCCGTGTCCACCGGGGCGCTGGCCCTCGACGTGGCGCTCGGGATCGGCGGCCTGCCCCGCGGCAGGGTCACGGAGATCTTCGGGCCCGAGTCCTCGGGCAAGACCACGCTGGCGCTGCACGTCGTGGCCGAGGCGCAGCGCACCGGCGGCGTATGTGCCTACATCGACGCCGAGCACGCCCTCGACCCGATCTACGCCCGGGCCATCGGGGTGGACGTGGACGAGATGCTGATCTCCCAGCCCGACACCGGCGAGCAGGCGCTGGAGATCGCCGACGTGCTGATCCGCTCGGGCGCCATCGACGCGGTGGTGGTCGACTCGGTGGCGGCGTTGACGCCCCGGGCCGAGATCGAGGGCGAGATGGGCGACCACCACGTGGGCCTGCAGGCCCGGCTCATGTCCCAGGCCCTGCGCAAGCTCACCGCCAACCTGCACAAGAGCCACGCAGTGTGCATCTTCATCAACCAGCTGCGCGAGAAGATCGGGGTGATGTTCGGCTCGCCGGAGACCACCACGGGGGGCCGGGCGCTGAAGTTCTACTCGTCGGTGCGCCTCGACATCCGCCGCATCGAGTCCATCAAGAACGGCGCCGAGGTGGTCGGCAACCGCACCCGCGTCCGGGTGGTGAAGAACAAGGTGGCGCCGCCGTTCCGCACCGCCGAGTTCGACATCATGTACTCCCAGGGCATCAGCCGGGAGGGCTCGGTGCTGGACCTGGCGGTGAACCTCGACATCGTGAAGAAGTCGGGGGCCTGGTACACCTACGAGGGCGACCAGATCGGCCAGGGGCGCGAGAACGTCAAGACCTTCCTGCGGGAGAACCCCGCCCTGGTGCTGGAGATGGCCGAGAAGGTCACCGGGCAGTTGCTGCCCCAGGTCGCCGAGACGCCCGAGGCGGAGCCCGCCGCCGTCGCCACCTGAACCCCCGTCCACTGCATCGGTCCGGGCGGGGCCGCCGGTGGCCGTCGTCGGGAGCGTCTGGCGAAATCGCTCCGCCGGCCGGCCCCCGGCGTCCCCTCCCTCGCCCCTTCACCGTTCCGGCCCCCATTCGTCATTCCGGCGAAGGCCGGAATCCACGCGGCAGCGGACGGGGCGGCTGCCTCTACGCTTGGACAGGTGAGCGGCGACGGCGTCAGCGGCGAGGGGCGGTACTTCATCCGCACGTTCGGCTGCCAGATGAACGAGCACGACTCGGCGCGCGTCGCCGGGCTGCTGGAGGCCGACGGCATGCTGCCCGCCGCCGAGCCCCGCGATGCCGACGTGGTGGTGGTGAACACGTGCTGTATCCGCGAGAAGGCCGACCAGAAGCTCTACGCCTACCTGGGCGGGCTGAAGGCCCTCAAGCGCGCCCGGCCGGGCATGCAGATCGCCGTCGGCGGATGCCTGGCGCAGAAGGACCGGGACGTGGTACGCGTCCGGGCGCCGCACGTGGACGTGGTGTTCGGCACCCACAACGTGCACCGCGCCGCCGAACTGCTGGCCCGGGCGGCGCAGGACGGGCCGATCGTCGAGATTCTCAGCGAGGCCGTGCGCGCCGACGCCGAGGCGTTTCCCTCCGCGCTCGGGGTGCGGCGGGACCTGCCGCACTCGGCGTGGGTGACGATCCAGGTGGGTTGCGACAACTCCTGCGCCTTCTGCATCGTGCCGGCGGTGCGCGGCCCTGAGATCAGCCGCCCCTTCGAGACGCTGCGGGAGGAGGTCGCCGAGTTGGCCCGCAACGGCGTGGTGGAGATCACGCTGCTGGGCCAGAACGTCAACTCCTACGGGCGCGACCTCGCGCTGGCCCGCCGCCGGGCGGGGGAGCAGGTGCCGGCCCGCCCCATGTTCGCCGAGCTTCTGCGCGCCGTCGGCACTGTCGAGGGCATCCGCCGTGTCCGCTACACCAGCCCGCACCCGAAGGATCTGCGGGCCGAGACGATCGCGGCGATGGCCGAGTCGCCGGCCGTGTGCGAGCACCTGCACCTGCCGCTGCAGTCGGGCAGCGACGCTGTGCTGGCCGCCATGCATCGGGGCTACACCGCCGAGCGCTACCTCGAGCGGTTGGCAGCGGCCCGGCGGGAGATCCCCGACCTGGCCGTCAGCACCGACATCATCGTGGGCTTCCCCGGCGAGACCGAGGAGGACTTCGCCGCCACGCTCGGGGTGGTGGCCGAGGCGGGGTTCGACAGCGCCTTCACGTTCGTGTTCTCGCCGCGCCCGGGGACCGAGGCGGCCGGGTTGGTGGACAGGTTCGTGGACCCCGGCACCGTGACCGAGCGCTACGAGCGGCTGCGCGCCGTCGTGGAGCGCTCCGCCCGGCGCCGCCACGAGGCTCGCGCCGGCCTCCGGGAGGAGGTGCTGGTGGAGGGACCCAGCAAGACCCGCCCCGAGTTGCTCAGCGGGCGCACCCGCCAGAACAAGCTCGTGCACTTCTCGGCGGGCACTGCGCTGCGCCCGGGCTCCTTCGTGGACGTGGACGTGACCGGCGCCGGGGCGCACTACCTGCTCGGCGAGTTCGTGGCCGTGCGCGCCACCCCGGCGCGCCGCGAGCGCATCCCGGTGGTCGCCGCCTGAACGGCGAGCGCAGGGGATGGCCAACGGGAAGAACGACGGCTTCTGGGCCCGGCTCGCCATCGTCGGTCCGACAGCCTCGGGCAAGTCGATGCTGGCGGCGGAGTTGGCCCGCAGGCGGCCACCCGCCGAACTGCTGTCGATGGACGCCATGGCCGTGTACCGGCACATGGACATCGGCACTGGCAGCCCCACCGCCGAGGAGATGGCCGAGCTGCGTCATCACGGCATCGATTTGGTGGACGCCGCGAGCGAGTATTCCGTGGGGGCGTATCTGGCGGCCGTGCGCCCGGTTGTGAACACGCACGTGGGCCGCGGCACCTCACTGGTGGCGGTCGGTGGGACGGGACTCTACGCCCGCGCCGTCGTGGACGATCTGGAGATGCCCGGCGCGTATCCCGAGGTTCGAGCTGAACTGGAGGCGGAGCCCGACACGACGTCTCTCTACGAGGGGCTGAGGGGCTGCGATCCTCTTGCCGCCGAGCGAACCGGTCCGGTGAATCGCCGCCGCATCATCCGCGCTCTCGAGGTCGCGGTCGGCAGCGGCCGGCCGTTCTCGTCCTACGGGCAGGGGCTCAGGCGCTACGGGCCCACGCTCTTCACGCAGGTCGGGTTGCGGCTGCCCCGCCCGCTGCTGGATGCGCGCATCGCCGAGCGCTTCCGCGAGCAGCTCGACGCCGGCTTCCTCGACGAGGTGCGCCGGCTGCGGGATGCCCCGATGCCCCTGTCGCGTACCGCCCGCTGTGCGCTCGGCTACCGGGAGCTGCTCGACCACCTCGACGGCCGCTGCAGCCTGGCCGAGGCGACAGAGGTGGCGGTACAGCGCACCCGCCGCTTCGCCCGGCGCCAGGAACGCTGGTTCCGCCGTGATCCTCGCATAACGTGGCTGGATGTCCAGGAGGATCCGTGGGAGGTCTTCGGTGACCTCATGGAGATTTTCGAGCGATCCCGGATCTGAGACCGGCCCGATGAGCACGAGTGGGAGTGTTCCGGGCACCTCGGAGACACCTGACCGATGCACCTGACCAAGCACCACGTTTTCGGCAACGACTTCCTCGTGCGCCTCGAGCCGGACGAGGCCCCCTGCCCGCCCGGCTGGGTGCGGGGAGTCTGCGACCGCACCGGCGGGATCGGTGCCGACGGGATCATGTGGTCACGGGTTCCCGGCGGCGCCGGCGAGGCGGGAAACCTGGGTCCCGGCTCACGGTGGGACCCGCTGCGCGCCGAGATGCGGCTCTACAACGCCGACGGCGGCGAGGCCGAAGTGAGCGGCAACGGCCTGGCCTGCCTGGCCCAGGCCATGACGCTGCGCGCCGGGCGCGACGAGGCCGAAGCCGTCATCGCCACCGCGGCGGGTGCTCGCACGGTCGCCATCGGGAACACGCGCTTCGCCGACGCCGACGACTCCGGGGATGGTTTCGGCCGCATCCGCAGCCGCGCCGGCATCGATCTGGGGCAGGCGAAGCAGGACGCCGACCAGACCCGCCGCGCCGAGGCGGCGCTGGCGGAGCTGGCGGAGCTGGCGCCGGAGTACCGGCGCGCCGGCTGGGTGTCGGTCGGCAACCCGCACGTGGTGGCGCTGCTGGAGGACGCCGCGGCCCTCGACGCGCTGCCGCTGGAGGCCGCGGGCGCTGCGCTGCAGGAGCGGTTCGAGCCGGTGAACTTCGAGGCGGTCGCCGTCGCCGACAGCTCGCACGTGCGCATGCGGGTCTTCGAGCGCGGCGTGGGAATCACGTCCGCTTGCGGCAGTGGTGCGGCGGCGGTGGCATGGCGCCTGTACCGCTGGGGACTCGTCAACGAGACGGTGGAAGTGGAGATGCCCGGTGGGACGGCCGAGGTGCGCATCGGCAGCGGCGTCGAGTTGCGGGTCCCCGTGATTTACGTGGCCGACGTCGAGGCTCCCGAACCCGCAGCGCCCACCGGCGGCGGTTCATCGTGACCGATCCGGCTCGCGACCGGCGCGCCGAGGGCCACAGGGGGGCCTTCGGCGAGTTCGGCGGCGAGGCCGGCGGATTCATCGACCGGGCGTTCCGCGAGCAGATCGTGCTGGTCGGCGTGGCTGTACCGGCCCTGTCGGTGCGTGCCGTGGAGGAGTCGCTGGAAGAGCTGGCCCGGCTCGTCGACACCGCCGGGGCCGATCCGGTGCATCGCGTCATCCAGCGCCGCGACCGCATCGACCCCGCCACCTACGTGGGGCGCGGCAAGGCGCAGCAGATCCGCGACATCGCCGAGCAATACGACGCCGACACCGTGGTGTTCGACGACGAGCTGAGTGCAGCTCAGCAGTACAACCTGGAGGGGATCCTCGGGCGCACGGCCATCGACCGCACCACGGTCATCCTGGACATCTTCGCCCAGAACGCCTCCAGCACCGAGGGCAAGGTCCAGGTGGAGCTGGCGCAGTTGCGCTACCGGCTGCCCCGCCTGCGCGGCTCGGGTTACCGGCTCAGCCAGCAGGCCGGCGGGATCGGCACCCGCGGTCCCGGCGAGACCCAGCTCGAAGTGGACCGGCGCCGGCTGCTGCGCCGCATCAACACCCTCGAGAGCAAGCTGCGGGGCATCCGCCGCCATCGCGGCGTGCAGGCCCGGCGCCGCCAGCGCTCGGCGCAGTCCACCGTGGCCATCGTGGGGTACACCAACGCCGGCAAGTCCAGCCTGCTGAACGCCCTCTGCGACTCCGAGGCCCACGTCGAGGATCGGCTCTTCGCCACGCTGGACGCGCTCACCCGGCGCCTGGATCTGCCCGGCGGCGAGACCGTCTTGCTGGTGGACACGGTGGGGTTCGTACGCAAGCTGCCGCACGAGTTCGTGGAGGCGTTCATGAGCACGCTCGAGGTGGCCGTCGATGCCGACCTGCTGGTGCACGTCGTCGACGCCTCGGCCGCCGATTGCGACAGCCAGCTGGAGGCCGTGCGGGAGGTTCTCGAGGTCATCGGCGCGGCGAAGGTGCCCGAGCTGCTGGTCTTCAACAAGCTCGACGCCGCCGACGGGGTCGAGCACCTGCTGGCCGCCCACCCGGGCAGCGTGGCGGTCTCGGCGCTCCGCGGCGTCGGGTTGGAGCACCTCAGCGCGGTGATCGGCGACCGGCTGCGGGCGGCGGCCGCCACAGCGGAGTTCGTGGTGCCGTTCTCCCGGGGCGAGGTGATGGCCGGCTTGCACCGCTCCTCTCAGGTGCTCTCCGAGACCGCCACCGGCGAGGGGATGCGCTACCTCGTCCGCATCGATGACGCCTCGGCTGCCCGATTCGCCGACTACAGGTGTCCGGCGCCCGACGGCGCCGGTGACCGGAACTCTGGAGCGGGCGGTTGAGACCGGCGCGGCCGGCGGTGGCCGGTATCTCCCGGAGGACGATCGAGGGCTGCCGGTGAGCGCCCCAGCCGCCCTCGAGCCCTACCCGTACGATCGCCTGGGCGGCTTGCGGGCCATGGCCGGGGAGCACGATGGGGGCTGTGTGGACCTCTCGGTCGGGGATCCGTGCGATCCGCCGCCGCCGGCAGCGGTGCAGGCGCTGGGAGGATCAGGTGCCGAGCGGTCGTATCCCCCCTCGATCGGCTCAGCGGAACTTCGGACGGCCGCAGCGGGCTGGCTGGCACGGCGCTTCGGCGTGGAGCTGGCCCCGGAGGATCTGGCGGCGTGTGTGGGCACCAAGGAACTGGTGGCCTCGCTGCCCCGCCTGCTGCAACTGCGCGGCGATGTGGGCGACACCGTGCTGTACCCGGCGGTTGGTTATCCCACCTATGCCATGGGCGCCAAACTGGCCGGGCTGCGGGCCGTGGGGGTGCCGCGGGACGCGCATGGGCGGCTCGACCTCGGCGGCGTCGACGCCGCCGACGCCGATCGGGCGCTCTGCCTCTGGGTGAACTCGCCGGCCAACCCCACGGGTGCCGTCGAGGACCTGGGCGCCGTCGCCGCCTGGGGGCGGGAACGGGGCGTCGTGGTCTGCAGCGACGAGTGCTACGTGGAGTACGTCTGGGACCGGCCGGGCACGGGGGGAGCTCCGCTGGCGGACCGTACGATCCTGGCGCACGGCACCGAGGGCACGCTGGCCCTCCACTCGCTCTCCAAGCGCTCCAACCTGGCCGGCATGCGCGCCGGCATCTACGCCGGCGACGCCGGGCTGATGGACTTCCTGACCCAGGCGCGCCGGCATCTGGGGTTCATGGTCCCCGGCCCCGTGCAGGCCGCCGCGGCGGCGGCGCTGCGCGACGACGAGCACGTGGAGGCGCAGCGGGGCCGCTATCGCCGACGTCTGGCGTTGCTGGCGGACCTGCTGGAGCGGCTAGACCTGCAGGTCCCGCTGCCCGAGGGCGCCTTCTACCTGTGGGTGCCCGCGCCGGGCGGCGACGCCTGGGCCCTGGCGGAGCGGCTGGCGGTCACGGCGGGGATGCTGGTCAGCCCCGGCGAGTTCTACGGAGAAGCCGGTGCCGATCACGTGCGGGTGTCGGCCACGGTGCCCGACGAGCGGTTGGCGCTGCTGGAGAGGCGGCTTGCCGCTCCGGGGAGGCCGCGCGGGCGCCGCTAGCCTGCGCCCATGATCTACCGCGCTGACCTCAAGGCCCGGATCGGTGAATTGTGGGCGGGCCGCGCCACGCTGTCGGCCGGCGACGCCGCGGCGCGCCGGACGGTGCACGAGGCCATCGACCTGCTGGATGTAGGCGAGGTGCGGGTGGCCGAGATGGCCTCCAATGGCGATGTCGTGGTCCACGAGTGGCTGAAGCAGGCCATCCTGCTGCTATTCAAGCTGTCGGAGATGGAGACCACCGAACTGGGTCCGTTCGAGTTCGCCGACAAGATCCCGCTCAAGACCCGCTACCAGGAGCGGGGCGTGCGGGTGGTGCCGGGCGCCTCGGCCCGCTGGGGCAGCTACCAGGCCCCCGGCGTGGTGATGATGCCCAGCTACGTGAACATCGGAGCCTGGGTGGGTGCCAACACGATGGTGGACACCTGGGCGACGGTGGGGTCGTGCGCCCAGATCGGCCGCAACGTGCACCTGTCCGGCGGGGTCGGAATCGGCGGCGTGCTGGAGCCCCCGCAGGCCGTGCCGGTCTTCGTGGGCGACGAGTGCCTCATCGGCAGCCGCTGCATCGTGGCCGACGGGGCGCGGGTCGGCGAGGGCACCGTGCTGGGCGCCGGCTGCATCCTCACCGGATCCATCCCGGTTATCGACGCCGCCACCGGCGAGGAGCTGGGCCGCGGCACCGTGCCGCCGTGGTGCGTGGCGGTTTCGGGAACCCGGCCGCGCACCTTCACCGGCGGGGAGTTCGGCCTGCCCTGCGTGCTGGTGGTCAAGCGTCTCAACCCGGGTGAGCGCCACGACAAGTCGGTCCTGAACGACGTGCTGCGCGACCACGGGGCGGCCACCTGAGCGAGCGAGAGGACGCGCTGTGAACGCTGCCGCGCCGCCGGTGGATCTGCTGGCGCTGACCGCGGAGTTGATCGGCATCCCGTCGGTCAGCCTCGCCGAGCGCCGGATGGCCGACCGGGTGGAGGCCTGGTGCAGTGAGCACCCATGGCTCGAGGTCACCCGCATCGGCGACAACGTGGTGGCGCGCACCGCCGGCGGCCGTGACCTGCGGCTGCTCGTGGCAGGGCACCTCGACACCGTGCCCCCCAACGGCAACAGCGAGCCGATCCTGGAGGGCGACCGGGTTACCGGCCTGGGGGCCTCCGACATGAAGGGCGGCCTGGCGGTCATGCTGGCCCTCGCCGCGGGACACCCCGACCCGGCCATCGACGTGACCTACGTGTGGTACGCCGCCGAGGAGATCTCCCGGGAGCACAGCGGCCTGCTCCAGGTGGAGGCGGCGCGACCCGACCTGCTGGAAGCCGACGCGGCGGTGCTCGGCGAGCCCACGGGAGCGACGCCCGAGGCGGGCTGCCAGGGCACGATGCACCTGCGGGTCACCCTGCGCGGCGAGCGGGCGCACACCGCTCGGCCCTGGATGGGGCGCAACGCCATCCACCGGCTGGCGGATCTGCTGGCGGCGCTGCGGGGCTATCAACCGCGGCGGCCGGTGATCGACGGCTGCCAGTTCGCCGAGGCGCTGCAGGCCACGTCGGTCTCCGGTGGCGTGGCGGGCAACGTGGTGCCCGACGAGGCGGTCCTGATCGTGAACCACCGCTTCGCCCCCGACCGCACGGCGGGCCAGGCCGAGGAGCACCTGCGGGAAGTGCTCGGCCCTCACGTCGCCGAGGGCGACGGGCTGGATCTGGTGGAGATGGCGCCGGCGGCGGCGCCGCACCTGGACCATCCGCTGCTGGCGGCCCTCGCGGCGGCAGGTGGCGGGGCGGCGGCGGTGCGTGCCAAGTTGGGATGGACCGACGCGGCGTTCTTCGCCGAGCGCGGCGTGCCTGCGCTGAACTTCGGGCCCGGCGACGCCACACTGGCCCACACGGCGGGGGAGTACGTGACCCGCGATTCCCTCGAGACGGTCTACGGGGTGCTGGCGGCGGCTATATCCGGCGCAGCACGCTGACGACCCGGCCGTAGATCTGCAGGTCCCTGGCCGGGTAGCGCTGGGGCGGGTAGTCAGGGTTCGAGGACACCAGCACCACATCGTCGCCCTCGCGCCGGAACCGCTTCACGGCCGCCTCGTCGCCCGGCAGGCCGGCCACGACGATGTCGCCCTCGCCGGCCAGATGCTGCATGCGCACCACCAGCAGGTCGCCGTCCAGGATGCCGTCACCGGTCATGGAGTCGCCGCGCACCCGGACCACGAAGGCGTCCTGGTGGCCGACGAACTCCGTCGGCAACGGCAGCGTCTCCTCGATGTTCTCGTGCGCCAGGACGCCGGAGCCGGCCGCCACGTCGCCCACGAGGGGTATATAGCTGACCGGGTGGCGGTCCACGGCGTGTCCCGAGACCGGGTCGTAGTGCACTTCGAGTGCCCGCGGCTTGGTGGGGTCGCGTCGCAGGAACCCCTGCTGTTCGAGGATGACGAGGTGGCGCTGAACCGACGCCGGCGAGATGAGGCCGACGGCCTTGCAGATCTCGCGCACCGAAGGCGGGTAGCCGCGCTCACGGGTGTACTCGGCCACGAAGTGGATGATGGCCTGGCGCCGTTCGGAGAGCTTGGCAACCGCGGCGGGCTGCGGCTCGGCTTCCTCGGCTGAGTAGGTCGATGTCTCGCTGTTCATGCTGCCTTCCTTGCCCGACCCGGTCGTCTGATCCGGACTTGATATGTACAAGTGTTTCGAGTTACAATGTTGTCATGCCCCGTGGAGCAGCCGCCGGAAGCACACCAGGACCGCGCACCGGAACATATTCTCGTAGTTCTGCTGCACGTTCATACATAGACAAAACGCATGTTGTCAGCTGGAAGTCCCCATGTCAAGGATCTCCCCGGCGTCGCCGGCTGTCGTCTCCTCACCTTGCTGTGTCACACCCCCCGGTCAGGCTCTCGGGTATGGACTACTCCGCAGTTCTCGCACAGGCGACCCACTCGCCCGCAGCGATGCCGCCGGCTCCCGTCGGCCTCGGCACGCGCCGCCCGGGGCGGGTCTACCTGTGGCGCCGCGCCATCGTGCTCGCCGCGCTGGTCTGCCTCCTCTGGGGCGCTCTGTGGGGGGTCTTCCAACTCGGCGGCCTCGTCGGCGCGCGCCTCGTGGCCCCGGCGCTCGGAACGGCACCGGTACCCGTCGTGGACGGGGCTCAGGCCGACTCGTGAGGATCGCGCCGTCGCAGGTAGCGGGCGAACGTCATGCCGTCGGCCACCAGCAGGCGGTCCAGTTGCAGGGCGAGACCGGCTTGGGGCGCGGCACCTTCGATCATGCCGCCTCCGCCGGGTGCCAGCAGCGGCGACCGGGTGATGCAGAACTCGTCGATCAGGTCGGCGGCGGCGAAGGCGGCGTTCAGGCGCGGTCCCCCCTCCAGCAGGATGAGCGAACGGCCCTCGGCGGCGAGATCGGCGATGACCGCCGCCGCGTCGGCCGTCCGGTCGCCGGCCGGCCGTACGTCGGCCACCCCGGCGAGCGCCTCGCGCCGACCGGCAGGAGCGGTCCCGGCCAGGTAGAGCCTCACGCGCTCGGGACCACCGAACAGCCGCGCCGCTGGATCCAGTTCGCCCCGGGCGCTCACGACCGCCAGCAGCGGCATGGCCTCCTGGCCCCGCGCACGCCTGCGCTCGCGAACCTCGGGTGCCACCGACGGCGACCCGTAATCCTCGCTGCGGGCGGTGCCGGCGCCCACCACGATGGCGTCGGCGCAGCCGCGCAGGGCGGTCAGCACCGCCCAGTCCACCGGACCTCCGAGCGGGGCCGAGCGACCCTGCACGCTCACCGAGCCGTCCACGCTGGTGATCATGCAGAGCATCGCCCACGGCCGATCGGAGGAGTGCGGGCGTGGCGCCTGCTCGTAGACCTCGAGGTGATCCACCGCCGGGATGAATCGGGGCCAGACCTGTTGCATCGCGACCATCGGTCCTCCAGCGGTGCCGGCAGTACTTACGTCGTCTCTCCACAAGGTATCCACAGATCGTCTGCGGATGGCTCTGGGGGAAATCTCTGCGCCCGCCGTGGAAACGTCCTCGCCGCGGTGGGGGAATCTCCGTTGCCGCGGGGATATCTCCCGAATTGCCCGGACCGCTCGGCGCAGCCCTCTGAGCAGCAGACTGGCGGTGACTAGCGTCCGCCCGATGTCCGGCCTCGAACCTCCGATGTCCGGCGTCGAGATCCCGATATCCGGCCTCGGACGCCCTCCCTCTACAGTGCAGGTGACGAGGCCTTTTGAGCGCGCCCTTGCGAGGCGCCGGAAGGCGAGGTGAACACGTGACCGTTCTGTCCGAGCAGACCCGCATCGGCATCCAGCGCCGGTTCACCGTCGAGGGTGTGCATCCCTACGACGCACTGGAATGGCGCAGCCGGCGCGCGCTCATCACCGGAGCGGGCGGCGACGTCGTCTTCGAGCAGGACGGCGTGGAGTTCCCGACCTCCTGGTCGCAGAACGCCGTCAACATCGTGTCCCAGAAGTACTTCCGCGGCCGGCTCGGCGCGGAGGACCGGGAGTGGTCGCTGCGCCAGGTCATCGACAGGGTTTCCGGCACGATCAGCCATTGGGGCGCCGAGGACGGCTACTTCGCCGACGGGGCCGAGGCGGCCGCGTTCGCCGACGAGTTGATCTACCTGCTGGTGAGTCAGAAGGCGTCGTTCAACTCGCCGGTGTGGTTCAACATCGGTGTTCCGGGAGCTCAGCCGCAATCCTCGGCCTGTTTCATCCTGTCGGTGGACGACTCCATGGAGTCGATCCTCAACTGGTACACCGAGGAAGGGCTGATCTTCAAGCGCGGCTCGGGGGCGGGCGTGAACCTCAGCCGGCTGCGCTCGGCCTCGGAGCATCTCTCCGGGGGCGGCCGACCCAGCGGTCCGGTGAGCTTCATGCGTGGCGCCGACGCCTCCGCCGGGGCGATCCGCTCGGGCGGGACCACCCGGCGCGCCGCCAAGATGGTGGTCCTGGACGCCGACCATCCCGACATCGGCGAGTTCGTGTGGTGCAAGGCCCGCGAGGAGCGCAAGGCGCAGGCGCTGAGCGAGGCCGGCTTCGACCTGAGCTTCGACGGGGTCGACAGCACGTCGCTCCTGTACCAGAACGCCAACAACTCCGTGCGCGTCAGCGACGAGTTCATGGAGGCTGCCCTGGCGGGCGGCAAGTGGGACCTGACCGCGCGCACCAACGGTGCGGTCCTCGGGACGGTGGATGCGGCGGAGCTGCTGGATCAGATCGCCGAGGCGGCTTGGCAGTGCGCCGATCCGGGCCTGCAGTTCGACACCACCATCAACCGCTGGCACACCACGCCGGCCGCCGGACGCATCAACGCCTCCAACCCCTGCTCGGAGTACCTGCACCTCGACGACTCGGCGTGCAACCTGGCCAGCCTGAACCTGCTGTCGTTCCTGGGCGCCGATGGACGCTTCGACGTGACGGCGTTCCGGGCGGCGGTCCGGGTGGTGCTCTGTGCCCAGGAGATCTTGGTGGGGCGCTCGCACTATCCAACCGAGGCGATCGCCCGCAACGCCGTCGCCTTCCGCCAGCTCGGCTTGGGCTACGCCAACCTCGGCGCCCTGCTCATGACCATGGGCCTGCCTTACGACTCGCCCGCCGGGCGGGCGACCGCCGCTGCGGTCACTGCGCTGATGTGCGGCGAGGCGTACCGGACCTCAGCGCAGATCGCCGCACGGATGGGACCGTTCGATCAGTACGACGCCAATCGTGCCGACGTGCTGCGAGTCCTGAACATGCACCGCGGCGCCACCGCTGGCATCGACGCCGGCCACGTCTCGGAGGAACTGGCGGCGGCCGCCGTCGAGGTCTGGGACGAGGCCTGCGAGCAGGCAGAGGCCACCGGCGTGCGCAACGCCCAGGCGACGGTGCTCGCTCCCACCGGCACCATCAGCTTCATGATGGATTGTGACACCACCGGTATCGAGCCCGATCTGGCGCTGCGCAAGGCCAAGTCGCTCGTCGGCGGGGGTTCGCTCACGATCGTGAACCGCTCGCTGGCACCGGCGCTGGAGCGGCTCGGTTACGGGACCGCCGAGACCGCGGGGATCTTGGCGCACGTGGAGAGCACCGGCTCCGTCCTGGGTGCCCCGGGGTTGGCCCGCGAGCACTACCCGGTGTTCGCCTGCTCGATCGGCGACAACACCGTGAGTCCCGAGGGCCACGTGCAGATGGTGGCGGCGGTGCAGCCCTTCCTGAGCGGGGGAATCTCCAAGACCGTCAACCTGCGAGCCGATGCGACCGTCAGCGACGTGCGCGAGCTGTTCGTGTCGGCCTGGCGCAGCGGTGTGAAGGCCATTGCCGTCTACCGGGACAACTCGAAGTGGCAGCAGCCGCTGGCGGCGGCGGGCACCGCAACGACGCCGGCCGAGGGCGCTTCGGACGCCGCGCCCGCCGCACCCGAGCCGGTGCGCCGCCGGCTGCCGCACCACCGTACCTCGCGCACGATGGAGTTCCGGGTGGCCGATTGCAAGGGGTTCGTGACCGTCGGCGAGTACGACGACGGCCAGCCCGGCGAGCTCTTCGTGCGGGTGTCCAAGCAGGGTTCGACCCTGGCCGGGATCATGGACGCCTTCGCGATCGCGGTCTCGTACGGGCTCCAGTACGGCGTCCCGCTGCGCGCCTACGTGGACGCCTTCTGCGGGATGCGCTTCGAGCCCGCCGGTGTGACCGACGATCCCGACATACGGATCGCCACCAGCCTCGTGGACTACCTGTTCCGGCGCCTGGCGCTGACGTACCTGTCGCCGGAGGAACGGGCCGAGATGAGCATCTTCGCCACCTCCGAGCGGCTCGAGCCCACGCTTCCGGGCGTCGCCGAGGCGGTGGCCGATTCGGTGCAATGGATCGACGTCGCTCCCGACCCGCCATCGTTGCTGCATCGCTCGGATCCGGCGACGGCGGGCGGGTCCGCCGTAGGCGGATCCCACGGCGGCCTGACGGACTCCGCCTCGCCGCTGTGCATGTCCTGCGGCACCCGGATGGTGCGGGCCGGCTCGTGCTACGCCTGCGCCACCTGCGGGGCCACGAGCGGCTGCAGCTGAGCCCGCCACAGGGGACCCGGAAGATCCCTTCGCGGCCGGGCGAGCAGCGCAGGCAGGACGGCACACGGTGACCGCCGGCATGAGGGCCGCCGTCCTCCACCCCGAGACCGCCGGCCTGCGCGTCCAAGCCGTCGACGTGGCCGCGCCCGCTGCGGAGGAGGTGCTGGTGCGCACCGCCGCCACGGGGCTGTGTCACAGCGACTTCCACTTCGTCGACGGCTCGTGGCCGATCCCGAGACCTTGCGTGCTCGGCCACGAGGGAGCCGGTGTCGTGGAGGCCGTCGGCCCCGGTGTCGGGGACTTCGAGGTGGGCGATCACGTTGTGACCTGCCTCTCGGTGGGCTGCGGGGAGTGCAACACCTGTCTCGGGGGGCGTTCCTATCTCTGCATGGAGGGGCGCTCGGTGCGCACCCGTCCCGCCGGGCAGGCGCCGCGCCTCAGCCTCGGCGGCCAGGAACTCCACCAGTTCGTCGGTCTGGCGACCTTCGCCGAGCGCATGCTGGTGCACCGGAGGGCGCTGGTGCGCATCCGCCGCGACATGCCGCTGGACCGTGCTGCGCTGCTCGGCTGCGGGGTGCTCACCGGAACCGGGGCGGTCTTCCGCACGGCCGCGGTCCGGCCGGGCTCCTCTGTGGCCGTGGTGGGCTGCGGCGGCATCGGCATGGCGGCGGTGCAGGCGGCCCGCATCGCCGGCGCGACCGTCGTGGTCGCCGTGGACACCGAACCCCGCAAGCTCGCCTGGGCGACCGACCTCGGCGCCACGCACTCCGTGGACCCGGCCGACGGCGATCCTGTCGAGCAGGTGCGTGCGCTCACCGGCGGCGGCGCCGAGTTCACCTTCGAGGCGATCGGCTTGCCGCGTACCGTCGAGCAGTGCCTGAACATGGCGGCGCGCGGCGGCACGGCCACAGTGATCGGCATGCTGCCACAGGGTGCCCGGGTGGAGATCGACGGTGCTGAGTTGTTTCTGCACGAGAAGCGCCTGCAGGGGTCGTTGATGGGCTCCAACGTGTTCCGGCGCGACCTCCCGCAGCTGGTGGACCTCTACCTGGACGGCAGGCTCCGCCTCGACGAGATGGTCTCGCATCGGCTCGACCTGGATCGCATCAACGAGGGCTACGCGGCGATGCTCGCCGGCGAGGTCTTGCGGGCGGTCGTGGAGTTCTCCTGAACGGCGCCCGGATCGCTAGCCCGGCCGCGGGCCGCGGAGGTCGCTGAGCGGCGGCCGTTCCCGCAGCGAGACCTCCTGAGCCTCGGCGCCGGGAATGCGGAGCCGGGCGCTCCAGCCGTCGCCGGCCGACGGCGGGCTGACGCCGGAGCGCTGCATCACGGTCTGCAGGATGGCCAGCGCCTGCGGACCCAACTCCTCCAGCGGCCTGTTGCGGTGGCGGCGTACCCCGAGGTCGGCCTCCGCGATGCGATCGGCTCCGAAGCGGCGCGACAGGTCGATCAGGAGCCCCACCTCCACGCCCCAACCCTGCACGAACGGCACCTGCTCGACGGCCCGGCGCCGGACCGCGTACTCGCCCCCGAGGGGTTGGCGCAGGTGCGCCAACTCGGGGAAGAACTGCGCCAGCAGCGGGCGCGCCATCAACTCGGTGGTCCGGCCGCCGCCCGGTCCGCCATCGAGTAGTCGCTCGTAATAGCCCTTCACGAGGACGATCCTCTCGTCGGCCAGCAGGGGCTCCACCAGGGCGGTCACGTAGCGGGCCTCGAAGCTTGCCAGGTCGGCGTCGCACCAGACGATCAGGTCGGCGGTCGTGGTGGCCACGCTCTTCCAGAGGGCGTTCCCCTTGCCGAAACCCGGACCCTCCTCCGGGAGCACCTCGTCTGAGCGCACGACCCGGGCACCGGCGGCGGCGGCCACCTCGCGGGTGCGGTCCCCCGAGTCACCGTCCACGACCAGCAGGTCGTCCACGAGCCCGGCGGCGGGAGGCATCAGCGTGCGGCGCACCTCGGCGCAGATCGCCCCAACGGTGCATTCCTCGTTCAGGGCCGGCAGGCAGACGGCGATGGTGCGGTTCCCCTTGCGCTCGGCGAGCCGGCCGGCGGTCGATGCGGGGGACACTGCAGGAACGATAACCGTGCCCGGTCGCCCGGCGGCACCCCGCTAAACTCGCTGGCGGCGGTGCGCAGTGCGGGCGGGAGCAGCCGCCGGTCGGCGAATCCCGCATCGGAGAGTCCACTTGATCGCTTCCATCCCGAGCCCCGACGTGGGCACGCTTTCCCTGGGACCCCTCAATCTCCGCCTCTACGGGCTCATGGTGGCGCTGGGCGTTGTCGCCGGCGTGTACGCGGCGGCACGCTTCCTGCAGCACCGCGGTCTCAACCCGGAATGGGCGGTTCAGGTGTCCACCGTGGGCGTCCCCCTGGGGCTCATCGGCGCCCGCGCCTACCACGTGCTGACCGACTGGAAGAGCTACCAGGGCCGCTGGGTGGACGTGGTGAAGATCTGGGAGGGCGGACTCGGCATCCCGGGAGGGATCCTGGGGGCGGTTCTCGGCGGCCTCATCGTCATCCGGCTGCGGCGCCTGCCGCTGCGCTCACTGCTGGACGCGGGCGCCGTGGGATTCCCCGTCGGGCAGTTCGTCGGCCGGCTCGGGAACTGGTTCAACCAGGAACTCTTCGGGCGGCCGACCGATCTGCCGTGGGGTCTGGAGATCGATCGGGAGCACCGCCCGCCGGAGTATCTGGACGCCGAGACGTTCCACCCCACATTCGCCTACGAGATGGTCTGGAACATGCTGGTCTTCGGGCTGCTGTGGCGTGTCGGCACGCGCGGCAGGCTGCCGAGAGGCCACCTGATCGTGCTGTACCTGTTCTCCTACGCGGCCGGGCGCCTGTGGATCGAGGCGCTGCGCGTGGATCCTGCGAGCCTGCTGCTGGGCGTCCGGGTGAACATCTGGGTCATGGGCGGCGTCCTGGTGTTGAGCGGCCTGTTCCTGCTGCTGGTGACGCCGCGCCGGCGGCGGGCCGAAGCCTCGCCGGAGCCGGCGGCGCCGGTCGGCGGGGAGGGAGCCGAGCCGGGCGAGGACCAGGATCCGGAGCGAGGCGAGGCGCCGGAACCGTCGGCCGACGACTCCGAAGGGGATGCCGGCAACGACGAGCAGACCCCGCTCGCCGCGGACCGCTCGACCGCCGGAAGCGCGCCGGCCTGAACACATGGACGAGTCGGCGCTGGTCACGGGGATCAGCCCGGCACGCGTCGAGCGGGGATTCGCCTTCGTGGATCTCTGCAATTTCACGCGTTACACCGACGACCACGGGGATCGCATGGCGGTGGCTCTCCTGGCGGAGTTCCGCGCCGTCGTCCGCGCCGTGGTCGCCAGCCACGGCGTCCGTATCGCCAAATGGCTCGGCGACGGCGCCATGCTGGTCGGCGTCGAGAACGAGCCGCTGGTGGAGGCGGTCGTGCATCTCCAGAACGTCGTGGCCACACAGGACGTGCTGCCGCTGCGCGCCGGTATCGCCGCCGGGCCGGTCATCCTCTTCGAGGGCGACGACTACATCGGGAACGCGGTGAACCTCGCCGCACACCTCTGCGATCTGGCGCAACCCGGTCAACTGCTGGCTCCGGCGGCCATGGTCTCGGACCTGATGGTGAACACCGAGGCCGACTCCATCGGGTTCCTGGAGATTCCCGGGTTTACTGAAAGGGTGGACGTGGTGTTGCTGCGCGAGGCCGACCCGGAGCCGTGGGCCGATGTCTGAGGACTCCGGCGCCGCCCGCCCCCCGCGCCTGGCCGCCGGGTTGCCGGTCTCCGGCGCTTGGCAGGAGGGTGATCCCGCGGGGGACCGGCGGTTCTTCACCCTGGACACCAAGCGTCCCTTCGTCCTGGAGAGCGGCGACTCCCTGGACAGCGTGACGATCGCGTATGAGACGTGGGGGACCCTGGACAGCGACGGCTCCAACGCGGTGCTGATCTGCCACGCCCTCACCGGCGACGCTCACGCCTACGACCCGCACCTCTCCAAGCGCGGCTGGTGGCAGGGGGTCATCGGTCCCGGCGAGGCCATCGACGTGAACCGGTACTTCGTGGTGTGCGCCAATGTGCTGGGCGGCTGCCAGGGTTCGATCGGTCCCGCCTCGCTGAACCCGGCGACGGGTCGGCGCTGGGCGGCATCGTTTCCGCCGGTCACGATCCGCGACATGGTGCGCACGCAGGCGCGCCTGGCCGACCACCTCGGCGTGAAGCGGTGGCTCTGCGTCGTCGGGGGCTCCATGGGCGGGATGCAGGCCCTCGAGTGGGGTGCGATGTATCCCGCGAGGGTGCGATCCATCGCCCCGCTGGCGGTCGGTTGCTCGGCGAGTCCGTGGCAGATCGGCTGGAGCGCCGTCGGGCGGGCCGCCATCGCCTTGGATCCCCGCTGGCGCGGCGGCGAGTACTACGACGCCGAGCCCGGCGACGGACCCCACGAGGGTTTGGCGCTCGCCCGGGCCGTGGCGCAGATCACCTACCGAAGCGACGAGCTCTTCGCCCAGCGCTTCGGCCGGTCGCTCGTGCGGCCCAACGAGCAGTTCGGTCTGTGGGACCGCTTCGGCGTGGAGGGCTACCTGGACTACCACGGCGAGAAGCTGGTGCGGCGCTTCGACGCCAACACGTACCTGCTGTTGAACAAGGCGATGGACACCCACGACATCGGGCGCGGCCGCGGCGGTCTGCAGCGGGCGGTGGCGCGGATCGGTGTGCCGGTGCTGACCGTCTCGATAAGTTCCGACACGCTGTACCCGCCGCGGCAGCAGACCGAGATGCGCGACCTCCTCGTGGCGGCCGACGGGGACTGCCGCTACGTGTTCCTGGAGAGCCCTCACGGTCATGACGGCTTCCTGGTGGAGACGAGGGCCGTTTCGGCCGCTCTGGCTGAGTTCCTCGAGTCGGTGGAGAAGGATCACACCGCGCCGGGGACGGGCTGATCGAGAGGGCGCCGGGCTACACTGTCGCCGACTTGCGGGCGTAGCTCAGTTGGTAGAGCGCCACCTTGCCAAGGTGAAGGTCGCCGGTTCGAGCCCGGTCGCCCGCTCGCAGGCTCGCCGGGGGCGAGTCCCCGGGGGCCACACAAACTGCATCGGTGCCCGAGCGGACGAAGGGAGCGGCCTGCAAAGCCGTCTTATCGCGGGTTCGAATCCCGCCCGATGCTCCGGAGCGCACCGTGGACGCCGAGCCTGCGGCGCCTCGGGCGCGATAGCCTGCCGGCGGGGCCGTTAGCTCAGCTGGCAAGAGCACTTGCATGACGCGCAAGGGGTCGGGGGTTCAAGTCCCTCACGGCCCACCCGAAAAAGCCCAGGGAGCCGGTGCAATTTGGTTGTCCCCCGGCGGGGGAATATCCTGCCGGAAACCGCGAGCCTGCTCCAGTACACTCCAACAAGCTCCGAACGGATTCTGACCAGCGACCATGCCACGAGTGCCCAACAACATCAGCAGTTCCGTCGGCCGGGGCATCGCCGTGGACCTGGGAACCGCCACGACCATCGTGTACGTGCGCGGCGAGGGCATCGTGCTCGAGGAACCCAGCGTGGCGGCACTCGACGCCCGCTCGGATCGCCTCCTGGCGGTCGGCCGCAACGCCAAGGAGATGATCGGTCGCACGCCGGCCAACATCCGCACGGTGCGCCCCCTGAAAGAGGGTGTCATCGCCGATTTCGGCGTGTGCGAGAAGATGCTGCGCTACTTCATCCAGCAGGTCCACAGCAATCGGTTCACCAAGCCGCGCATGGTCATCTGCGTGCCGTCGGGCATCACCCCGGTGGAGCAGCGGGCGGTCCAGGAGGTGGCCGAGTTCGCCGGCGCCCGTCGCCCCGTCTTCATCATCGAGGAGCCGATGGCGGCCGCCATCGGGGCCGGCATCGCCGTGCAGCAACCCTCCGGGAGCATGATCGTGGACGTTGGCGGCGGTACCACGGAGATCGCCGTCATCTCGCTCGGCGGCATCGTGGTGAGCCGTTCGGTCCGCGTGGCGGGCGACGATTTCGATCAGACGATCAGCGACTACATCCGCAAGGAATACAGCCTCGGTCTGGGCGAGCAGACCACCGAGCACGTGAAAGTCAAGTACACCTCGGCCTGGCCCCTGAACGAGGAGCTTCACCTGAGTATCCCCGGCCGTGATCTGGTCACGGGACTGCCGAAGAGCGTCGGCGTCAACACCGTCGAGTTGCGGGAGGCGATCGAGGAGCCGCTCAACGAGATCATCGGCGGCGTGCAGGCGACTCTGGACGCCGCGCCCCCCGAACTCACCGCCGACATCATGGAGAGCGGGATCCACCTCGCCGGCGGGGGTTCCCGGCTCATCGGCCTGGCGGAGCGCCTGGCGACTGAGACCGGGATCAAGGTCAACCGTGTGAAGAACCCCCAGTACGTCGTGGCGTACGGGTCGGGACACTCGCTCGAGGAGTTCGAATCACTGAGAGGCGTGCTGCATTCGCCGGTCGCTGAGTAGCCGGGCGATCGCATAGGGGAGCGGTCCCCGCAGTCGTGGCCATCCTCCAGGGCCGTTCCCGCCTCACGCTCGTCCTTCTGGTCCTCGTAACCGTCACGCTCGTCACCCTCGACGTGCGTAACGTCGAACCCTTCGAGCAGGCGAAGAACGCCGCCGAGGGCGCTCTCGGGCCCGTGGTGTCGGGCGCGCAGCGAGCTGGGCGCCCGGTGGTCGACGCCTGGGAGGCCGTCACGGACTACGACGACCTGAAGGCGGAGAACGAGCGCCTGCGCGCCGAACTCGACGTCGAGCGGGGCCGTGACCTGGCGAACGCCAGCGCCGCCGAGGTGCTCCAGGACTACCTCGCCGAGGCTGGGATCCAGTACGTGACCGACATTCCCTCGACCACGGGGCGAGTGGTCCGGAACCTCGGCAACTTCCCGGACTTCACCGTGGACGTGGACAAGGGTTCGTCGGCCGGGGTGAGGACGGGGATGCCGGCGGTGACCAGTGCCGGGCTGGTGGGGAGGGTGGTGGACGTCTCGCCCGGTCGGTCGCGCGTCCGGCTCATCAGCGACCCGGAGTTCGAGCTCGGCGTCCGCCTCGTGGGCACCGATGCGGTCGCCGTCGCCCGGGGAACGGGCCGTGATCAGCCGCTGGTGGTGAGTGAGGGGATCGGCGTCTCCGTCCCTGTGCACGTGGGCATGCTGGTCACGACCAGTGGGATCGACCGCAGTGTGTACCCACCGGACGTCCCGGTCGGCCTGGTGGCGGAGGTGGCGGTGGATCCGGGGCTCAACCAGGTCCTGTTCGTGCAGCCGGCGGCGTCGCTGGATTCGCTGAACTTCGTGACCATCCTGCTCTACGACAGCGGCCTGTGAGGGTCGGGGACGGCCGTGGGTGCTGAGACGGTCAAGACGGTGCTCCGGTCGGCACTCGTGCTGCTCTCCGTCTTCGTTCTGCAGGTGGGTCTCCTCGACGGACTGCGGATATTCGGCCGCGCCCCCGAACCGCTACTGGTCCTGGCCGCGGCGGGCGGTCTGGTGGGGGGCCCGTGGCGGGGTCTGCGGCTCGGCTTCGTGGCCGGCCTGCTGTACGACCTCGTCGCCGGCACCCCGCTGGGGCTGGCCGCCTTCGCCTACGCCGTGGTTGCCGCAGCCGCAGGTCTGCTGGCGGGCTACACGGTGCGGATGTGGTGGTTGGTGCCCCCGTTCGTGGCTCTGGGGTTGTCCGTCTACGTGTTCGCCGGTGAGGTGGTCGGCCAGGATCACCTGTTCGACGACCGCTACATGGTGACGCTCGGGGTGGTGGAGATCTGGGCGATCTTCCTGGCGGCGCCGACACTGCGCCTCGTGCGCTGGGCGTTCCACGAGACGACCGGCGTGCGAGCGGGCTCTCCCCGCGTGCGCGCCGTCCCTCCGAGCGTCCGGCCGCTGGACCGGGAGTCCGGGCTGTGAGCCTGGCGACGCCGGGTGGGGGTCGGTCCTCCGGTGCCGGTGGCGGCCGGCAGCGCGAGCCGGGCGCCGCGCCGCGGGGACGCTTCAGCCGTTACGACTCGCGCCGGCTGCGCCTCAGCATCCTCGGCGTGATCGGGCTGGCGCTCCTCGTGACGCTGGTGGTGCGCCTCTGGTACCTGCAGGTGGTGACGACGGAGCAGTTCGTGGAGAGGGCCGTCGGCAACATCATCCGCACCGTGCCCGAGCCGGCGCCCCGCGGTCGCATCTTCGACGTGCACGGCCGGGAACTGGTCGGGAACCGCATCGTCAACGTCGTCACGATGGACGCCTTCATCCTTCGCGACCAGATCGGGACGGCGCAGCGCCAACGTCTCGCCCTGGAGTTGGCGCGCCAACTCTCGCGTTCAGGCGTCCTGACAAAGTCGGTGGAGTTGACCCAGGCACTGGCCGACCCCGCCTACGGGCCGTTCGACCGGATTCCCCTGGCGGTCGGCGTGTCGGACGCCATCAAGGTGTTCCTGGCTGAGCGGAACGAGGAGTTCCCCGGCGTCGAGGTGGTCCGGCGCACCCAACGGGTCTACCCCTACGGCGATCTGGCGGCGCACGTGCTCGGGTACATCGACACCATCACCGCCGAGGAGATCGAGGCGCGCCGCAACCATCCGAAGCGCTACAGCACAGTGGACGAGATAGGCAAGTCGGGTGTGGAGCTGGCCTTCGAGGACGTGCTGCGCGGCACCCCCGGTTGGCGGGAGATCGAAGTCGACAACGTCGGCAACGTGATCCGCGAACGCGGCTACCGGGCGCCGCACCCGGGAACCGACCTGGTGCTCACGATCGATGCGGACCTGCAACTGCTCGTCGAGGAGGAGTTGCTGCGCGGCCTGGAGGAGGCCCGTGATCGCCAGAACGAGGACGTGGAGGACTCCTTCGTGACGTTCGCCGCCCCGGCGGGCGCCGTGGTCGTGCTGGATCCCCGCAACGGGAACGTGCTGGCCATGGCCAGCTACCCGGACTACGACCCGCGGGTCTTCATCGGTGGCATCAGTGAGGAGGAGTTCGACGCCTTCGTGCATCCGGCGAGTCATGCGCCCCTCAACAACCGAGCCATCCAGGGCGTGTACTCGCCCGCCTCGACCATGAAACCCATCACGTCCTACGCGGCGCTGTCCACGGGCCTGATCGGGCCCGACGGTTTCCTGGGCATCACCCAGACCACCGAAGACCCCGGCTATCACGCGCTGGATGACTGCATCGGCGAGTGTGAGTTCGAGAACCCCGACCGCGCTCCCAACGGGGACGTGGACCTGCGCATGGCCATCACGGTGTCCAGCGACGTGTACTTCTACAAACTGGCGGAGCAGTTCTCGCGCCGGACCGGCTACGACGAGGATCAGATCCAGCAGACCGCCCGGGACTTCGGCTTCGGCAACACCACCGGCATCGCGCTCCCGTTCGAGCACGCCGGGATCGTGCCGGACGCCGAGATCAAGCAGGCCCGCCACGACGCCAACCCCGAGGCGTTCCCCGACCCGGATTGGCGCACGGGCGACACCATCAACATCTCCATCGGCCAGGGAGACCTGGGTGTGACCCCGCTGCAGCTGGCGAACTCCTTCACGCCGTTCGCCAACGGGGGCAGGATCCACCTGCCCAACATCGCCGTCGGGATGGTCGACCCCCTCAGCGGCGAGACGGTCAACCTGATCCGCCCGCGTCTCACCTCCCGCCTCTACCTGCCGCCGGATCTGCAGGCTCCGATCCTGGACGGCATGCGCGGCGCCACCACGCTGCGCACCAACGAACGCCTCGGCACCGCCCAGAGGGCCTTCGACGGCTTCCCCCACGACCTGTGGCCCGTGGCGGGCAAGACCGGCACCGCGGAGGTGCTGGGCAAGGCCGACTCAGCCGTGTTCGTGGGGTTCGGACCTCTGCCCCAGCCGCGCTACCTGGTGACGGTCCTGCTCGAGGAGGCCGGCTTCGGTGGCGAGGCCGCGGCTCCGGTGGTACGCCGGATCCTCGAGGCAGTGGCCCTGGACCGGATCCCGCAGGCGCCGGCGGAGATCACGCGCCAGGACATGGCCCTCGTGCCGTCGGCGGAGCCGTCATGAGCGCGCCGGGCGGAGCACACCCCAGGCGACGCCTGCTGCCGCGGGTGCCTCCGCTGGCCCCCTGGTTGCACGCCGACGTGATCCTGATGGTCGCCGCGACGGCGCTGATCCTGTTCGGGATCGCCATGATCTACAGCGCCACCCGTGGCATCGATCCGGCCGCCTACAGCAGATTCCACCTCCAGCGGCAGTCGCTGTTCGCCGTCGTCGGGGGGCTCATGGGCGCGATTGCCGCCGGCGTGGACTACCGGCGGTTCCGCTCGCTGGCCTGGCCCCTCTACGGTGCCACCGTGCTGGTGCTGATCCTGGTGCTGACGCCGCTGGGTTCGGTACGCCAGGGAGCCCGCGCCTGGTTCGTCTTCGGCGGCTACCAGGTGCAGCCCTCGGAGTTCGGCAAGCTGGCGATGATCGTCGTGCTGGCCCACTACGCGGCGCGCTTCGGGGGGCGCATGACGCTGATCCAGCTGCTCGGCGCGCTCGGGTTGGTGGCGGGGCCGATGATGCTGGTGCTGCTGGAGCCCGACGCCGGCACCGCGGTCGTGTTCGCGGTGATCGCCATGGGCTTGCTGCTGGTGGCGGGGGCGCAGGCGCGCCACATCGTGGTGGCGACCGCCCTGGGCCTCGTCGGGCTGGGGCTGGTGCTGAACTCGGGCCTCGTCGAGGAGTACCAGCGGCAGCGCATCGAGTCGATCGTGAACCCGGGCGGCGATCCCGGCGACACCTTCAACATCGAGCAGGCGCAGATCGCCATCGGCAACGGCGGTCTGACCGGCCACGGTTACGGGCAGGGCACCCAGACCCGCAGCGGATTGGTGCCCGCGCAGGAAACCGACTTCATCTTCACCGTCGTGGGCGAGGAACTGGGCTTCCTGGGAAGCATCGTGGCGCTGGGCCTTCTGGCCGTGCTGCTCTGGCGGATATGGCGCGCGGCCAGGGTTGCCGGCGACCTGTTCGGCTCGTTGCTGGCGACCGGGGTGCTCTGCATGGTGCTCTTCCAGGTGTTCCAGACGGTGGGTATGGCCGCAGGCATCATGCCGGTGATCGGGATTCCCTTGCCGCTGCTTTCCTACGGCGGTTCCTCGCTCCTGACCACGATGATGGCGTTGGGCCTGGTGCTCAACGTCTCGATGCGCCGCCACGTGGTGCGCGCCAGTTGACCGGTGGCCGCCGCCGGGGGGCCGGACCGGTAGCCTGATCGTCGTGCGTTCGCTTTGGTCCGACTTGGAGCCTCTCCTGGATCAGGTTCAGCGTCCGGCGCGCTACATCGGCGGCGAGGAGGGTGCAGGCCCGGCGGCTCACGGCCCCGGCAAGGTGGCCTGGCTGCTCTGCTACCCCGACAGCTACGAGGTCGGCCTGCCCAACCAGGGGCTGCAGATCCTCTACGAGATCCTCAACGAGCGCAGCGACGCCGTTGCCGAGCGGGCCTACGCCCCTTGGGGCGACCTCGAGGCCCTGATGCGCCGGGAGGGGCTCCCGCTCTTCTCGGTGGACACCCACCTGGGCGCCGGCGAGTTCGACATCCTGGCCTTCAACCTCTCCTCGGAGCTGGTCTACACGAACGTGCTGAACCTCATCGATCTGGCCGGCGTGGCCGTGCGCGCCGCCGACCGTTCCGGCGACGACCTGCTGGTCGGCGCGGGTGGGCACTGCGCGTTCAACCCCGAGCCGCTGGCGGACTTCGTGGACTTCTTCGTACTGGGCGACGGGGAGGAGGTGGTGGGGGAGATCACCGCCGCCGTAGCCGCCCATCGCGCCGGAGGCCCCCGGGAGGTGCTCGGAGCTCTCGCGGGAGTCGACGGCGTCTACGTGCCGGCCGCCTACGCGGTGAGCCATCGCGGATCCTCGACGGTGGTGACGCCTCGCTGGGCGGAGGCGCCGGACATCGTGGAGAAGCGGACGATCCCCTCGCTCGGCGACTGGCCGTACCCGAAGCGGCAGTTGGTCCCGCTGACCGAGGTCGTGCACGACCGGCTCAACGTGGAGGTGTTCCGGGGCTGCACGCGCGGCTGCCGGTTCTGCCAGGCGGGCATGATCACCCGTCCGGTGCGCGAACGCCCCGCGGAGCAGGTGCGCACCATGGTCACCGAGGGTTTGCAGCGCACCGGCTATGACGAGGTTGCGCTCACGTCGCTGTCGACCGCCGACTTCAGTGGCATTGAGGAACTCGTGGCCGACGTCGTGGGGCCCGCCGACGGCGCCGGCGGTGCCGGCTGCCCCGCGGTGACCGTGTCGCTGCCGAGCCTTCGGGTGGACGCCTTCACGGTTGGTATCGCCGCGGAGTTGCAGCGAGCGCGCCGCACGGGGCTGACCTTCGCCCCGGAGGCCGGATCGTGGCGGCTCCGTCAGGTGATCAACAAGCTGATCAGCGCCGAGGACCTCGACGCGGCGGTGGAGAGCGCCTACTCACAGGGATGGCGTCGGGTCAAGCTGTATTTCCTCGTGGGGCTCCCGACGGAGACCGACGAGGACGTGTTGGGGATCGCCGCCCTGGCGCGCCGCTGCGTGGAGTTGGGGCGCCGCCACGTCAGGGGAGCCTCGGTGACGGTCTCGGTCGGAGGTTTCGTCCCCAAGCCGCAGACGCCGTTCCAGTGGTTCGGCCAGAACACCGTCGAGGAGTTGCGCCGCAAGATCGCCCTCCTCGCCGACGACCTGCGTGCCGACCGCAGCGTCAAGCTGAAGTGGCACGATCCTGAGGCAACGCTGGTGGAAGGGCTGGCCAGCCGGGGAGATCGCCGGCTCGGGGCTGTCATCGAGGACGTCTGGCGTTCGGGCGGCACCTTCCAGGAATGGTCCGAACACTTCGACTACCGGTTGTGGCTCGACGCCATGGAGCGCCACGGCCTGTCGGTCGAGGACTGCGCCTACCGGCATCGCAGCGATAGCGAGGCGCTCCCCTGGGATCACCTCTCGGCAGGTCTGCACAAGGACTTCCTGTGGCAGGACTGGCAGGACGCCCTGGCCGAGTCCGGCTTGGAGGACTGCCGCTGGACGCCCTGCTACGACTGCGGGGCGTGCACCGGCTACGGCATCGAGCACGTCGTGGCCTCGGCGACGCCTCCCGCCGGCGGGAGCCAGGGAACCGGACAGGACCTCCTGGGGCCGGGGCCCGTGCCCGTGCGGCTGCTGGAGACCCGTCCGCTGGCAGGTGTGTCGTGAGGGTGCGCCTTCGCTGGTCCAAGCAGGGCAAGATCCGCTTCTGCGGGCATCGCGACGCGGCCCGGATCTGGGAACGCGCCGTGCGACGGGCGGGACTGCCCGTGGCCTATACGCAAGGATTCAGCCCGCGGCCGAGGATCTCCTTCGGGTTGGCCCTCGCAACCGGGCAGGAATCGGTCGCCGAGTACCTCGACGTGGACCTGCGGGCGTCCGCCGAGGAGCTCTACGAGTGGGCCGCCGGTATGCCCGAGCAGCTCAGTGCGGTGCTGCCCGACGGCATGGCCGTGAGCGACGCCTGCCCGCTGCGCCCCGGCGCGGTGTCGTTGCAGGAGGCGGTCACGAGCTGCACCTGGGAGTTCGCACTGACCGAGACCGACACCTCGCTCGCCGCCGCCTGGGCCGACCAGGTGCGGTCGGCGGAGAGCCTCCCCCTGCAACGTGAGCGCAAGGGGCGAACCACCACCTCCGACGTGCGCACGGCCGTCGGGGACCTGCACATTCTGGACGCCTCGGTCGGGAGCGTCCTCGTTGCCGAACTCGGCACGAAACCCCGGGCGGTGCGGCCCGCAGAATTCCTGCGCCTCATCGCCCCCCCGCTGGCCGCCGGACGCGTCCGGCGGTTGCACCAATGGATTACGCGGGACGGCGAACGGTACGAGCCGCTTGCTCCCGAAGCCGGCGCGCCGGCGCCGGGCGGCGACCTACTCGCCGCGGCCTCGATCGACGCCGTTCCCGCTGCGCAGCAAGAGGTCTGCGCGTGATGAGAAGGGAACTGCACCATGTCCTCGTCCTCTCAAACGGACGCCGAATCCGCCAAGAGCCGCGCTGATTCGAAGAGTCGTGGCAAGCCCGCCGGCCAGGACAACGGCCAGGTAGCCGGCTCCGACGGCGGCGGCCAAACCCGGGGCGGGGCGCCCGGCGCCGCCGCCGGCGAGCAACGCAAGCCCCGCATCGGCGACAGCCGGCCCGCGCCGGCACCCGCCACCACGCCGCCCAAGGGATCCAAGCCGTCCGGCGGCGGCGGAGGCAACAGGGGAGGGTCACGGTCCAGCGGCCGGCGCCGGCGGCGCGGCGGCCGCGGGTCGGGGTCGCGCGGCGGCCAGCAGCACAAGCCGGTCGAAGCGCTGACCGGCGGCGATCCGGTCGAACTGGATGCCGAGACGCTCGCCCGCCGGCGGGGCCGCGCCCGCAAGGGCCGCCCGGTGGGGCGCTATCTCATGGCCATCCACGTGACCGCCGACGCCACCCACGTGGCCGTCCTGGAGGGGCGGGCACTCGTGGAGTACTACGTCTCCCGGCCGGCCAACGACACCACCGAGATCTACGGCAACATCTACCTCGGCCGCGTCCAGAACGTGCTGCCGGGCATGGAGGCGGCGTTCGTGGACATCGGTACGCCCAAGAACGCCATCATGTACCGGGGCGACGTGCAGTTCGACGCCGAGGATCTGGAGCGCTCCGGCCGGCCGCAGATCAGCCAGGCGCTGAAGGTGGGCCAGCGGGTCCTCTGTCAGGTCACCAAGAACCCCATCGCCCACAAGGGCGCCCGGCTGACCCAGCAGGTCTCCCTGGCGGGCCGCTACGTGGTGCTGGTGCCCAACAGCGATGCCTACGGCATCTCCAAGCGGCTCCCGGACAAGGAGCGCCGCCGGCTGCGCCGCATCCTGGACGGTGTCAAGCCGGCCGAGCACGGCGTGATCGTCCGGACCGCCGCCGAGGGCGTCACGCCCGAGGAGATCCGCCAGGACGTCACGCGGCTCGTGTCGCAGTGGGACCAGATCGACGCGCTCGCCAATCGCTCGAAGGCACCGTCGCTGCTGTACCGCGAACCCGACGTGGCGCTGCGGGTCATCCGCGAGGAGTTCACGACCGACTACCGCAGCGTGCTGATCGACGATTCCGATCTCTACGGGTCGGTGGCCAAGTACGTGGAGAGCGTCGCCCCGGCGCTGACCGAGCGTGTCTCGTTCTACGACCCCTCGACGGAGAACCTGGACCTGTTCGAGCGCTACCACGTGTATGGCCAGTTGCGCAAGGCCGTGGACCGCACCGTGTGGCTGCCGTCGGGCGGCTCACTCGTGATCGAGCACACCGAGGCGATGACCGTGATCGACGTCAACACCGGCCGCAACGTGGGCTCCACGAGCCTCGAGCAGACCATCCTCGAGAACAACCTCGAGGCGGCGTCGGAGATCCCGCGCCAGCTGCGCCTGCGCGACATCGGCGGGATCATCGTGGTCGACTTCGTGGACATGGAGAGCAAGGCCAACCGCCAGAAGGTCATGAGCGCCCTGCGCGACGCCCTGGCCCAGAGCAAGACGCACACCCGGGTGAGTGACATCTCCAACCTGGGACTCGTGGAAATGAGCCGCAAGCGGATCGGCGAGGGGCTGCTGGAGTCCCTCTCCCGGGCCTGCGAGGACTGCGACGGCTGGGGGATCCGACTCGACGAGACGCTGTTGGGCCGCTCCGGGGGCAGCGATAGCGTGTAGGGGCTATGTACGCAGTCGTGGCAACCGGCGGGAAGCAGTACCGCGTGAGCGAGGGCGAGTTGATCACCACCGAGTTGCTCGGCCCCGCGGGCGCGGAGGTCGACCTGCGTCCGGTTCTCTACGTGGACGGCGAGGTGGTGCTCGCCACGCCCACTGAGTTGGCGGCGGTGGCGGTGAAGGGCCGGATCCTCGAGGAGACCAAGGGGCCCAAGATCAGGGGCTTCACCTACAAGTCGAAGAGCAACCAGCGGCGGCGCTGGGGCCACCGCCAGCGGCACTCGCTGGTGGAGATAACCGAGATCGGGATGGCGTAGGCATGTCCAAGACCAAGGGCGGGGGCTCGACCCGCAACGGCAGAGATTCGCAGGCCAAGCGCCTCGGCGTGAAGGTCTACGACGGAACCTGGGTCACGGCCGGTTCCATCATCGTGCGCCAGCGAGGCACGAAGTTCCATCCGGGCCACAACGTGGGGCGCGGCGGCGACGACACCCTGTTCGCCACAGCGGATGGCCGCGTGTCGTTCGGCAACCGCGGCCGGCGCCGGCTGGTCGACGTTCTCACCGACTGACGGCAGTCGGCGTTCCGGACGCTCCTCGGCGGGGGCGGCCCGTATTCTTGGACCGTGTCCGACTTCGTCGACGAGTGCGCGCTCTGCGTGCGCGGTGGTGACGGCGGTGCCGGCTGCGTGTCCTTCCGCCGGGAGGCGCACGTCGACCGGGGCGGACCCGACGGGGGCGACGGCGGCCGCGGTGGCGACGTCTGGTTGGAGGCCGACCGCAATGTGGCGTCGCTGCTGGCATTCCGTGATCATCCGCACCGCCGGGCCGCCTCCGGGAGCCACGGATCGGGGCGGGGACGGCACGGAGCCGCCGGGGCCGACCTGCTGGTGAAGGTGCCGGAGGGCACCGTCGTACTCTCCGCCGACGGTGAGCGCCTCGCGGATCTGACGAGTCACGGTCAGCGATGGCCGGCCGCGCCGGGGGGTTCCGGCGGGCGAGGCAATGCCCGCTTCCTCAGCAACCGCCGCCGCGCGCCGCGCTTCGCCGAGCAGGGCGAGCAGCCCACCGAGCGCTGGTTGCGACTCGAGTTGAAGTTGCTCGCCGACGTGGCGCTGGTGGGGTTTCCGAACGTGGGCAAGAGCACGCTCATCTCCCGGCTCTCCGCCGCCCGTCCCAAGATCGCCGACTATCCCTTCACCACGCTCGTGCCCAACCTCGGTGTGGTCGTGACCGACGAGGAGGAGGAATTCGTGGTTGCCGACGTGCCCGGACTCATCGAGGGCGCCAGCGAGGGGCGGGGACTGGGGCATCGCTTCCTGCGCCATATCGAGCGCGCCCGCGCCCTGGTGCTGCTGGTCGACCTCGGGCCCGGCGCCGAGATCGCTCCCGACGCCCAGCTGCGCATCCTGCTGGCCGAACTCGGCGCCTACCGGCCCGATCTTCTGCAGCGCCGGCGCCTGCTGGTCGGATCGAAGGCCGACGTGGCCACCGGGAGCCTGCCGGAGGCCGACATGGCGGTCTCCGCCGTGACCGGCACCGGTGTCGCCGAGCTGACCGGCCGCCTGGCGACCCTCGTGCGCCAAGCCCGCCAGGACGAGCCTCAGCCCGATGCCGACGTGGCGCCGGTGGTGCACCGACCTGTCGCCGACCGCGCTGCCGATGCCGTCAGTGTCCGGCGAGAGGGCGACGCTTGGCGCGTCCTCGGACGTCCGGCGGAGCGGGCGGTGGCCCTGTCGGACCTCACCGACCCGCAGGCCCAGGACTACGTGGCGCAGCGACTGCGAGCGCTCGGCGTGGACCGGGAGCTGGCCCGTGCGGGTGCGCACGCCGGCGACGAGGTGCGCATCGGGTCCCTGGCCTTCGACTACGAGCCCGACGAGGCGATCGCTCCGGCCGCGAGCGCCTCACGTCCCGGGCGCAGCGGCCGATGATCGTCGTCGTCAAGATCGGGACGTCCTCGCTGACCGATGACTCGGGGCACGTCGACACGGGCGAGATCCAGCGTCTCTGCGGGTTGCTGGCCGAGCTGCGCGCCGACGGGCACCAAGTGCTGCTGGTGACGTCGGCGGCCATCACGGCCGGTCGCTGGATGCTCGGGTTCGAGACGCGGCCGACCGACCCGGTCGTGCTGCAGGCCGCCTCCGCAGTCGGTCAGGGCCATCTCATGGCGGTCTACAACGAGGCCTTCGGAGGTCTGGGCCTATTGGCCGGGCAGGTCCTGCTGACCCCGCTGGACTTCTTCGAGCGGAGCCGCTACCTGCGTGTTCGCGAAACCCTGCAGCGTCTCCTGTCCCTGGGCGTGGTCCCTGTCATCAACGAGAACGACGCCGTCGCCGATGACGAGATCCAGTTCGGCGACAACGACCGGATCGCCGCCCTGGTGGCGCAACTCGTGCATGCCGATCTGCTGGTGATACTGACCGACACCGAGGGACTGCACACCGCCGACCCTCGCATCTCGTCGGAGGCGTCGCTGATCGCGGAGATCCGCGAGATCGACAGGGAACTGGAGGCGGCGGCCGGCGGCGTCGGCAACGCCGACGCCCGCGGGGGCATGGCGTCGAAGCTGTCGGCGGCCAAGATCGCCAGCTGGGCGGGGGTGCCGACGGTGATCGCCTCCTCCCGGCGCCCCGGCGTGCTGCGCGACGCGGTGGCGGGGGGGAACGTGGGCACGCTCGCCCAACCGCGTGCCGAGCGCCTCGGCGCACGCAAGCTCTGGATCGCCTTCGCCGTCCGATCCGTCGGCACCCTGGGGGTGGACGAGGGGGCGCGCCGCGCCCTGGTGGAGCGAGGCAAGTCCCTGCTGGCAGTGGGTGTGCGCTCGGTGAGCGGCGAGTTCGTAGCGGGCGATGCGGTGGAAGTCGCCGGGCCCGACGGCGAGGTGTTCGCCAAGGGTCTGGTGCGGCTGCCCTCGGCGCGCCTGGACACCGTCATCGGGCGCCGCAGCACCGAGCACGAGGCCGGCACGCCGGAGGAGTTGATCCACCGCGACGACATGGTGCTGCTGGCGCCGTAGCGGATCCTTGTCGACGAGCCACGCAGGGTCCCGCCATCCGGCGAGGAGTAGTGGCTGAGGATGGCCGGCGACGTCGTCTTCGCGCTGCTGGGGCTGGCGCTGCTGCTCGCCGGGTCCCACTGGCTGGTGGCCGGCGGGGCGCGTCTGGCGGCACGCCGGGGAATGTCGCCGGTCGTGGTGGGCGCGGTGATCCTGGGCTTCGGCACCAGCCTGCCCGAACTGGTCGTGGGGATCACCTCGGCGGCGCAGGGGGATGCCGCCCTGGGGCTGGGCGGCATCGTGGGTTCCAACGCTGCCAACATGGGCCTGGTGCTGGGTGTGGCGGCCCTTGCCGCGCCGATCGCGGCCGATCGATCGGCGTGGTGGCGCGTTCCTGCCGCGGCGGTCGCGGTGGGACTGTTCGGGGGTCTGCTGCTGAGCGGGGGAGGCGTCATCGAGCGCTGGGAGGGGGGTGTACTCCTGGCGGCGATGGTGGTGGCGACGTGGTGGCTGCTGCGTGACCCGGCCACCCCGGCTGACGCCCCCGTACGCGACCCCGGAGCGGCGGCGGAGGGCGCCACCGAGTCGGCCTCCTCGGGGCTCGACCGCTGGATCGAAGCGGGCGTGCTTCGCCTGGCGCCGCGCAGCCGGGGCGAGCTCTGGCGGCTGATCCTGGGCGTGGCGGCGATCGCTCTGGGAGCGCAGGTGGCCGTGGACGGGTTCACCGGCATTGCCGCACGCCTCGGCATTGCCACGGGCCTGGTGGGACTGAGCCTCGTGGCGATCGGCACGTCGCTGCCCGAGTTGGCCACGGCGCTGGTCGGCATCCGCCGTCGCCAGCCGCTGTTGACGTTGGGCAACCTGCTCGGCAGCAATATCTTCAACAGCCTCGCCATCGGCGGGATCGTGGTGCTGGTGCGGCCCGGCGGACTCGGCGCCGAGGGCACGCCCTGGGTCGCCGCCGGGGCCATGATGGGCCTGACTCTGCTGGCGGTGCTGTTCCTGGCGACCAACCGGCAGCGGCGGCGCCTCGAACGCTGGGAGGGCGGCGCGCTGCTGGCGGCCTACGCCGTGGCCCTGCCCTTCATCCTCATGTCCTGACGGACCGGTCTGCGACCCCGGCCCGGACCCCGGACGGCGGTCTGTGTCCGGTGCCGTCGAGCGTTAGTCCGCCTCGCCGTCGGCGGCGTCCTCGGCCTCCATGGCGTCGGCGAGGTCGCGGAGGTTCTCGGGCGTGGTGCCGTCCATCTCGCCGAGGTAGGCGGGGAGCTTCACGCCCACCTGGCCGGCCAGGTCCTGCAGCGGGGGCAGTGACCCGATGAGGCTGGAGAGGAAGTTGGCGGTGCTGCTGCCGCCGTTGCCCCCGTTTCCGCCGCCGGAGTCCCACACGGTGACCTGATCGATCTTCAGGTTCGAGATGGCCTTGACCTGCTCGGCCACGAGCGCGGGGAGCTGCTCGGCGATGAGCATCAGCGCCGCCAGTTGTGCCTCGCCCCCGGTGCGGTCCACGAGCTCGCCCAGACCTTCGGCACGGCGCGTCAGCAGGGCCAGCAGACCCATGGCCTCGGCCTCCATGAGCAGCCGCTGGCCGTCGGCCTCTCCGCCCTTGACGAAGCGGATGCGGTCGGCCTCAGCCTCGGCCAGCGTGCGCACCCGCTCGCGCTCCACCTCGGCGGGGACGACGATGTCAGCCTGCTGGGAGGCCTTCTCCCGGGCGGCACGGGCGACCTCGGCGGCCGCCTCGGCAGCGAAGGACTCCTCCTCGGCGCGTGCCTGGGTGACGCGCTCGGCGGCGGTGGCCAACCGCTCGGCCTCGGCCTCCTTCTGCCGCCGTTCGCTGTCGGAGCGGGCGACCGTGACCTTGGCCTCGTTCTCGCCCTCGGTGGCGGTGGCGTTGGCCGAAGCGACTTTGATGCGCTGCTCCCGGTTCGCCTCGGCGGCGCCGATGTCGCCGTCGCGTTCCTGCTCGGCGACCTTGATCTTGGCCTCGTTGATGGCCCTCGCCGCCGCCTCGCGGCCCAGCGCGTCGATGTAGCCCGACTCGTCGGTGATGTCCTGGATGTTGACGTTGATGAGCCGCAGGCCGACCTTGCGCAACTCGATCTCCAGCGACTCGGTGATGTTGGTGATCAACTTCTCCCGGTCGGCGTTGATCTCCTCGATGGGCATGGTGGCGATGACCACGCGCATCTGCCCGAAGATGATGTCCCGCGACAGGTTCTCCACTTCGGCGAGGCTGAGACCCAGGAGACGCTCGGCGGCGTTCTGCATCACACCGGGCTCGGTGGAGACGCCCACCGTGAACGTGGCCGGGGTGTTCACCCGGATGTTCTGCTGCGAGAGCGCGCCCTGCAGCTTGATCTCGATGGGGATCGGGGTGAGATCCAAGAAGGCGTAGCCCTGGATGATGGGCCACACCAGGGCGCCGCCGCCGTGCAGGCAGCGGGCCGACTCGCCGACGCCCCCCACGCGGCCGTAGATCACCAGGATGCGGTCCGAGGGGCAGCGCTTGTAGCGCGACGCCACCCACAGGATGGCGATCAGCAGGATGACGACGAGGCCTACGACTAGACCGATGACTGCCATGTGGTTTCCTTTCGGCGGGTCTGGAGAGTGTCTTGCGGGTCCCGGTCAGGCCGCCGCTACAGCAGCGGCTCGACGAGGACGGTCGTGGGGTCCACGACGTCGGTCACCTTGACGCGCGTCTTGGCCGGGAGTTCGGTGGGCGCCGTGGTGTAGGCGTCGATCACGCGCATGCGCCCCTGGACCATCACCTCCACCTTCCCGGGCTTGGCGCGGTTGGCGCCCACCGGGATGTAGACGGTGCCGTTGACGCCGACCGCGCTGCGGTAGTCGATGGAGCCGCTCTCGGTCATGCGGGCGAACCGCCGCCAGATCAGCGCCACGAGGAAGAACACGGCCAGGCCGACGATGGTCGAGATCACCACCGAGAGGGTGGTCGAGTTGTCCGCCTCCTTCATGAGCACGCCGGTCCAGCCGAAGGCGAAGAAGAAGGCGGTCAGGCTGCGCAGCGACAGGAAGCCGACGTCGGCGTCGCTGCCCTCGAGGTCGAAGTCGAAGTCCAGGCCGACCCCCAGCGCCATGAGCAGGAACTGCAGCATCAGGAAGGCGCCGGAGACGATGCCGATCAGGTAGAAGACCTGCAGGTCGCCGGTGAGGGCGTTCCACCAGTCGCCCATAGGGACCTCCCGGGTCGTCAACTCAGCGCGGAGCCGGCCGCTGGGGCTCCGGTACCGCTCAGGCTACCGGCACGGCGGCACCCCGGCCAAGGCCGAGCCGCAGGACCGGGGATCGCGGCGGCTGTCGTCTCGGGTCATCGGCGCCGCAGGGTCATCGGCGGTCCCGGTGCCGGCGGTACGCTCAGATGTCGTGGCGAGGCGGTACTGGCTGGAGACACTGGGCTGTCCTAAGAACCAGGTCGACTCCGACAAGCTCGCCGGGCGGCTCGCCGCCGACGGCTACCGGCCGGCCTCCGATGTGGCCGAGGCGGATGTCGTGGTGGTAAACACCTGCGCCTTCATCGATGAGGCCAGGCGGGAGTCGCTGGAGACCGTCGAGAGCCTGGCGTCGCAGCGGCGCGCCGGCGCCCAGTTGGTCGTGACCGGCTGCCTTGCCGAGCGGATCGGCTCCCGGCTGCGCCAGGAGCACCCCGTGATCGACCGCGTGGCGGGCTTCGGCGAGCCGATCGCCCTTGGGCCCACCCGCCGCGGGCGGCGTCGTGCGCTGCAGGTCGCCGGTGGCGGTGCGGTGCCCCGCTTGGACCTGCTCAACATGCCCCGACCGCCGGCGCAGGCGCCCTGGGCCTACGTCAAGATCGCCGAGGGCTGCGACCGCCGCTGCGGCTACTGCGCCATTCCCAGCTTCCGGGGACCGCAGCGCTCGCGCAGCCCCGAGTCGATACTGGCCGAGATCCAGGCCCTGGGCGCCCGCGAGGTTGTGCTGGTGGCCCAGGACCTGGCCTCCTACGGCCGCGACGGCGGTCGCGGCGAGCGGCGTCTGGTGCCGCTGGTGGAGGCGGCGCAAGAGCTGGCGCCGTGGGTGCGGCTGCTCTACCTCTACCCCTCCGATCTCACCGACGAGCTGATCGCGGCGATCCTGGCCACCGGCGTGGCCTACTTCGACCTGTCGCTGCAGCACGCCTCCCGCCCCCTGCTGCGCCGGATGCGCCGCTGGGGCGACGGGGAGCGTTTCGCGGCGCGCATCGCCGAGATCCGCCGCGCCGCGCCACACGCCGCCTTCCGTTCCAACTTCATCGTGGGCTACCCCGGCGAGACCGAGGAGGACCACGACGCCCTGCTGGCCTTCGTCGGCGAGGCGGAACTGGACTGGGTGGGGGTGTTCGCCTACTCCGAGGAAGAGGGAACCCACTCCGCCTCTGTGGGCGGCCGGGTGTCCGCGCCGCTGGTCGCCGAGCGCATGGCGGAGCTGCGCGAACTCTGCGACGAGATCACCGAGCGACGCCGCCGCAGCCTTGTGGGCAGCACGACCACCGTGCTGGTGGACCGGCCGGGACGGGCGCGCAGCCACCGGGAGGCCCCCGAGATCGACGGCCTCGTGGAGGTGCCCGACGGCCTGGCGCCGGGGAGCTTCGCGGAAGTCGAGATCATCGGGGCCGCCGGCGTCGACCTGATGGCGGCGCCGCTGGTCGCCGCCGGGTCCGGAGGGGCGCGGTGACGGCGCCGGCGCCTGGCATCGGTCTCGGCCTGGCCACGCCCGCGAACCTCATCACGCTGGCGCGCATCGGCGCCTCGCCGCTGTTGTTCTGGCTGATCCTGCGCGCCCGCGACGACGGCGGGGCCTCGTGGCTGGCCGTGGCGGTGGCCGTGGTGTTCGCCGCCTCCGACGCCTGGGACGGCCATCTGGCGCGGAACACCGGCACCGTCACGCGCACAGGAGCGTTCCTGGATCCACTGGCGGACAAGGTCGTGGTCCTGGGTTCGATGGCCTCGCTCGCCGCCATCGGCAGGGTCAGCTGGGTTCCGGTCGCGCTCATCGCCGCCCGCGAGGCGGCGATGAGCGGGTACCGGGTGCACTGCGCCCGCCGCGGCGTCTCCGTGCCCGCCCGGCGCTCGGCCAAGTGGAAGGTCATCCTCCAGGGACTGGCGGTGATCCTCACCCTCGTCCCACCCCTTGCTGCGGAGGACTCCCCGGTCCGCGAGGGGTTCGTGCTGGCCGTCTGGTGGCTGGCCGTGGCGGCCACCGCCGTCACCGGCCTGCTCTACCTTCTCGACGGCCGCAGGGCAGCCGGGGAGGGCGGAGGCGCTGGCGGAGGTCCCGGATGAGATGCGAGGTCGTCGCCGTCGGCACCGAGTTGCTGCTCGGGCAGGTGGTCGACACCAACTCGTCGTGGATCGGCGAGCATCTGGCCGGGCTGGGGATCGACTCGTACTACCAGACCAAGGTCGGCGACAACCTCGACCGGATCTGCGCCGTGCTGCGCACGGCTGTGGCGCGCAACGACTTCGTCGTCGTCTGCGGCGGTCTGGGGCCGACCCCCGATGACATCACCCGCGGCGCGCTGGCCGCGGTCATGGGCGTGGAGCTTCGCCGCGACCCTGAACTCGTCGAGCGCATCTCGGCCAAGTTCTGGCGGCGCGGCCGCTCAATGCCCGCCAACAACCTTCAACAGGCCGACGTTCCTGAGGGCGCCGCGGTCATCCCGGTCTTTCCCGGCACCGCGCCCGGCCTCGTCTGCCCGGTCGGCGACACCGTGGTCTACGCGGTCCCCGGCGTGCCGTGGGAGATGAGGACGATGATGACCGAGTGGATTGCTGCCGACATGCGACGCCGGGCGGGCGTCTCGGGGGTGATCCAGAGCCGCACGCTGCGCACCTGGGGCGAGTCCGAAGGCGGCCTGGCCGAGCGGCTGGGCGGCGTTATCGACCGGCTCGACGCCTCGGGGACGGTGACGCTGGCCTTCCTGGCCTCGGGAATCGAGGGCCTCAAGGTGCGTCTGACCGCCAAGGCCGACACGGCCGCCGAGGCGTCGGCGATGCTGGACGCCGAGGAGGCGGCCGTGCGGGCGGCCATCGACGACCACCTGGTGTTCGGAACCGACGAGGAGACCATGGAGACGGCGGTGCTCGAGCTGTGCCGCAGGGCAGGTCTCACGCTGGCCACGGCGGAGTCGCTGACGGGGGGAATGATCGCGGCGCGCCTGAGCGCCGTCCCCGGCGCCAGCGATGTCTTCCGGGGCTCGCTGGTGACCTACGCCGCCGAGACCAAGCGCAACCTGCTGGGTGTCCCGGCCGGTCCCGTCGTGTCCGAGGCGGCTGTGCGGGCGATGGCCGCCGGCGCCTGCGGGCAGCTGGGCGCCGACTGCTCGCTGGCCGTGACCGGGGTCGCCGGTCCCGCCCCCGCCGACGGCACCGAGCCCGGGATGGTCTGGATGGCCACCTCGGTCGACGGCGAGGTAGTGGCGCGCCGCCAGCACTTCCCGTTCGATCGGGAGCGGACCCGCCAGTTCACGACCATCGGCGTGCTGAACGAACTGCGCCTTCGCCTGCTTGACCGCGCCGCCACCGCTGGATGATGCCCACCGGTAGCTCGAACCCCGTGGTGAACGGTGCGGCGGGCGAGGTGCATGCCGCCATCGACGTCGGGACCAACTCCTTCCACCTGGTCGTCGCCCGGGTCAGCACCAGCGGGGGTCTCGAGATCCTCTTCCGCGACAAGGAGGTGGTGCGCCTGGGATCCGGCTCGGGCGACATGCGACACCTCACGCCGGATGCCATAGACCGGGGGATCGAAGCCCTGCGCGGGCTGGTCAAGACCGCCGCCTCCTACGGGGCCGACGTGCGGGCGGTGGCGACGAGTGCGGTCCGCGAGGCTGAGAACCGCCACGAGTTCCTGGATCGGGCAGCCGTCGAGGCCGGGGTCCAGGTGGAGGTCATCTCCGGCACCGAGGAGGCCCGGCTGATCCATCTGGGGGTGGTGCAGGCGCTGTCGGTGTTCGACCGGCAGATCCTGGTCACCGACATCGGCGGCGGCAGCACCGAGTTGCTCATCGGCCGGGGGCCGCGGCCTCTGGCGGCGCGCAGCGTGAAGCTGGGGCACGTCCGCCTCACGGAGCGCTTCTTCCCCGGCGGCGTCGCCGATGCCACCGCGGTGGCGGACTGCCGTTCCTACGTGCGGTCGTTCCTGACACCCGTGGGTCACGATCTGCTGCCCTTCGGCTACGAGCTGGCCGTCGGCAGTTCGGGGACGATCGCCACGATCGCGCAGATGGCGGAGTTCCTGCGCAACGGTGCCGGAAACCGCTGGCTCAACAACGTCTCCTTCAGCCGGGCCGAGCTGGACGAGGTCGTCGCCCTCGTGCTGGCGGCGCCGACTCCCGAGTCGCGCTGCGCCATCGGTGGCCTGGACGAGCGCCGCAGCGACGTGATCGCCGCGGGGGTCCTGCTGCTGGAGGGTGTGTTCGACTGCTTCGAGGTTTCGTCGATCACCGTGTCCGGTTACGCCCTGCGCGAGGGCGTGCTGCTCGACCGGGTGCACACCGGCGGCAACGGAGACGCCTTCCACCATCTCAGCGACATCAGGCGGGAGTCTGTGCTGCGCATCGCCGAGGACTACGAGGAGGAACGGCCGCACGTCCAGCACGTGACCGACCTTGCGCTGCAACTCTTCGACGGGCTGGAGGGACTCCACCGCTTCGGGCTCTACGAGCGCGACCTGTTGGAGGCCGCCGGGATGCTGCACAACGTGGGGCGCTTCATCTCCCGCGGGGCGCACCACAAGCACAGCTACTACGTGATCCGCAGCAGCGACCGGCTGCTGGGTTTCACCGAGCGGGAGGTGGAGCTGATCGCTCTCGTGGCGCGCTACCAGCGCAAGGCGCTGCCGCGGATCGGCCACGCCGAGTTCGCGGCTCTGAACGTGGCCGACCGTGCCCGGGTGCAGTTGCTGGCGGGGATCCTGCGGATCGCCATCGCCCTCGACCGGACCCGCAGCGGTGCGGTCCGCGGCCTGACCGCGAGAGTGGGCGAGGCCCTCGCGATCAACTGCAGCACCGCGCCGGGTGCCGACGCCACGGTGGAGTTGTACACGGCCAACCAGCGCAGCGAGTTGCTAGCCACCGCCACGGGGCTGGCCGTGCAGGTCTCCGCCGAGAGCCCGGTTCTGACTATTCTACATTAGGAGTGGTGGATATTAGATTACAATGAGTATCATATATTTCAATGGTAGAAGCTATCCGCAGCGGCAGGCCGGTCGGGTTAGGCTGGGGGTTGAAGCGGTGCCCAGGCTGGTGCCGCGGGAGGGACGGATACCGTGAGCGTGCTGACCGACCTGGATCCCAATGTGGCGTACCCGGGGTCTCCGACTGTGCCTGACTCCGGGCTGCACTCGCTGGTGCGCTTCCTCGCCTACGGTGCCCTGCGCGAGCACTTCGCGGGGCGCCCGGGCTGCTACGTGGGCCAGGACCGCAACGTCTACTACCGCCCGTTGCCCGACTCGGCGTTCGTCGCCCCCGACGTGTTCGTGTGCTTCGGCGTGGACCCCGGCCCTATCGAGCTGGCGGCCAGCTACCGGCTGTGGGAGGTGGGAGCGCCGCCGGCGTTCGTCCTCGAGATCGCCTCCGAGGGCACCTACCAGAACGACCTGGAGGACAAGCCTGCGAAGTATCTGGAGATGGGCGTGACCGAGTACTGGCGCTTCGACCCCACCGGCGGCGACTTCTACACCCCTGTCCTCCAGGGGGACCGCCGCGCCGGCGACTCGTGGGTGCCGATAGCCGTGGACCCCGACGGCGGCGGCCGCAGCCGCGTCCTCGGCCTCGACCTCTGCGCCGACACCCACCGCCTGCGCTTCAGAGACCCCCGAGGGGGCCCCTGGCTGCCCGACCCCGATGAGACACGCCGTCAACGCGACGCCGCCGAGGATCGAGCCGAAGCCGCCGAGAGGGCACTGGGTACCGAGACCGCCGCCCGCCGCGCTGCCGAGGCAGAGTTGGCCGCCCTGCGGGCCCGGCTGGACGATCAGCGGTAGGAGCGCGCCGAGCGACAGGCGGGGGCCGCCTCAGCTGCGGATCTGGCCGTTGCCCCGGATGACGTTCTTCACCGCGGTGAGGTGGACGAGGCCCATCGGTCCGCGGACGTGCAGCTTCTGGGTGCTGATGCCGATCTCGGCGCCGTAGCCCATCTCCTCGCCGTCCACGAAGCGGCTCGAGGCGTTGACGAGCACGCAGGCGGCGTCCACCTCGGCGCAGAACCGCCCGGCGGCCGCCTCGTCGGCGGTCACGATCACTTCCGAGTGCCCCGTGCCGTAGCGGTTGACGTGATCGATCGCTTCGTCGAGTGAGTCCACGACGCGCACCGACAGCTTGTAATCCAGGAACTCGGTCGCGTAGTCGGCGTCGCTGGCCGCCCCGATGCTCGGTGCCACGGCCCGGGAGGTCTCGTCGCCGACCATCTCCACCGTGGGCATGGCCTGCACCAGTCGCGGGAGGAAGTCTGCGGCCTCGGTGGCGTGCACAACGAGCGACTCGGTGGCGTTGCACACCGACGGGCGCTGGGTCTTGCCGTTCACCACGATCGAGGTGGCCATGTCCAGGTCGGCGCCGCGGTCCACGTACACATGGCAGTTGCCGTCGCCGTCCAGGATGAACGGCACGGTGGCGTTCTCCATGATGGAGCGGATGAGCGCGGGCCCGCCGCGGGGGATCAGGCAGTCCACGTAGCCGCTGAGCCGCATGAACTCCACCGCCGCCTCGCGGCTGGTGTCCTCGACCAGGATCAGGGCGTCCGCGGGCAGGCCGCCGGTGACGTACGCCTCGCGCAGGATCCCGGCGACGGCCAGGTTCGAGCGAATGGCCATGGACGAACCTCTCAGGAAGGCCACGTTGCCCGACTTGAGGCACAGGCCGGCCGCGTCGCTGGTGACGTTGGGCCGGCTCTCGTAGACGATCGCCACGACGCCGAGCGGCACCCGCACCTGCTGGATGCGCAGCCCGTTGGGGCGCACGTCGCCGGCGACGACGGTGCCCACCGGGTCGGGGAGTTCCGCCACTTGGCGCAGCCCGCCGACCATGCCCTCGATGCGGGCGGGCGTGAGGCGCAGTCGGTCCAGCAGCGTCGGCGAGATGCCGGCCTCCTCGGCGGCCGCCAGGTCGCTCTCGTTGGCCTCCAGCAACTCGTTGAGGCTGGCCTGCAGCTCGTCCGCCGCGGTCCGCAATGCCTCGTTCTTGACGACCGTCGGCGCGGCGGCCAGCACCGGCGCAACCGCCTTGGCGCGCCGGCCCAGGGCCTCCATCGCCTGCCGCTTGGTCGTTTTCTCGCCGGGCGCGGATGCCGCCACTGTGTGCCTCCCGATTGCTCTGAGCAGCGCTGATCGAGCCCTTGTAGCGTGTGGATTCTACCGCCGGTGGATTTATTCCGAGACCGTTGCAGCCTATGATCGTAAGATCACTGAAGGCGCTCCCACATCCTCGGGTGCTTCCGCCAATGGTGAACGTCTTCTGCCCGTCGCCAAGGGCGGCAACGACGTCGTGCTGGGCGGTGAGGGTGCCGATTGGATCGAGGAAGGCGCGGGCGATGATCCCCTCTACGGCCGCGACGGCGCTGACGCCATCGACGGCGGTGCGGGCACCGACGTGATCTACGGAGGCGACGGTTTCGACGTGATCTACGCGGACGATCTCACCGACACGGTGCACGACGAGAAGGAGGGTCGAGACGGCTTCGAACTCATTCCGGAATCACAGCGGCGCAATACTCGATCCAACCCGGTGGTGTCCGCGGATGCCGTGTATGTCGCGCCGGGCGGCTCGGTGCTCGTGGATGTGCTGGGCAACGATTACGACCCAGACGGCGACCTCGACATTGCGACCTTGTCGCTCACGCGGTCGCCGGCCACCGGTTCTGCTCGGCTCGTCGAGTCCGACGAGCATGGCCCTCACATGGAGTTCTCGGCCAGTCCGGACGAGGGTTCGGTGACGTTCGCCTACGAGGTGTGTGATCGTGAAGGTGGCTGCGCGACCGCAGAGGTGCGCGTCACCGTCGGCGTCGCCGGGTGCTCGATCGTCGGCACCGACGGGGTGGACGAACTGACGGGCACCAGCGGCGATGACGTGATCTGCGCACTGGCCGGTGATGACGTCATCGACGGCGGAGACGGCGACGACATCATTTTCGGCGGGCCCGGCAACGACCGAATCCAGGGTGGTGTCGGCAAAGACGTCCTGTACGGCGGCCCGGGTGACGACGGCCTGTCCGGCGGCCGCGGCAAAGACGTTCTGTACGGCGGTCTCGGCAAGGACATGCTGCGCGGCGGAGACGGCGACGACGTACTCTGGGGCGGCGCAGGCGGCGATGAGGCTTTGGGCAATGCGGGCGACGACACGATGTACGGGGGACTGGGCGCCGACGAGTTCGACGGCGGCGACGGTGCCGACGTGCTGAGGGGCGGCCCCGGCGACGACTTCGTCGGCGGCAGGTCGGGTGCCGATCTGGTTCTTGGCGACGGCGGCGACGACAGGCTGAGAGGTTACGACGGCGACGACACGCTCGACGGCGGAGACGGCGACGACGCCCTCCACGGCGGTCCCGGTGCGGACATCCTCGAGGGGTGGACGGGCAACGACGTGCTGCGCGGCGATCAGGGCGACGACATCCTCCGCGGCGGATTCGGCGATGACATCCTCAACGGCAACAACGACGACGACTATCTCGACGGCGGGTTCGACACGGACACTTGCGAGAGGGGCGAGACCGTCGCCGGGTGCGAGCAATGATGTCACCGGAGCAGCCGCCGGCCGACGGTGGCGCGACC
>JAPOVS010000052.1 GCA_026708055.1 bacterium
CGCCGCCTTCACGGTCACCGCCCGCCCGGCCCCGGCGTCGCCGCTCACGGTCAACGTCGCGGTCGCGCAGACCGGCGACTTCGGCGCACCCGCCGGCGCGACGACGGTGACGATCCCCACCAGCGGCAGCATCACCCACACCGTCGCCACCCTCGACGACGCAGCCGACGAGGCCGACGGCGCCGTCACGCTCACCGTCAGCGCGGGCGACGGCTACACCGTCTCCTCCAGCAGCGGCGCCGCGACGGTCGCGGTGTCCGACGACGACACACCCGAGGTCAGCGTCAGCGCCGGCAGCGGGATCACCGAGGGCGCCAGCGCCGCCTTCACGGTCACCGCCCGCCCGGCCCCGGCGTCGCCGCTCACGGTCAACGTCGCGGTCGCGCAGACCGGCGACTTCGGCGCACCCGCCGGCGCGACGACGGTGACGATCCCCACCAGCGGCAGCATCACCCACACCGTCGCCACCCTCGACGACGCAGCCGACGAGGCCGACGGCGCCGTCACGCTCACCGTCAGCGCGGGCGACGGCTACACCGTCTCCTCCAGCAGCGGCGCCGCGACGGTCGCGGTGTCCGACGACGACCAGGCGCCCCCCGAAGCGGACGACGACGAGGGAGGGCCCGGCGACGACGTCGCGGTCGCGGCCTGCGCCAGCGACGACGCCGCCCTCTTGGCCCGAGTCGCCGCCAAGACGCTCGACCCGTGGAACGGCGCCCGGCCCGACCTGCTGGAGATGTTCGCCCGCGCACACGACACCATGCGGGGCGCCGACACCTACACCACAGCGGACATCAAAGCCCGCGCCGACAAACAGCAGTCCAGCTGGCAGGGCGACGGCCCCAACGACCTCTGGCAGAGCATCTACACAGAACTCGACCGACTCCAAGCCTGCCGCGCCGACCACCAAGACCCGCCCCCGCCGACGTCGCAGCAGCAGGACCCCCCGCCGCCGCAACAACAGCAGGACCCGCCGCCGCCGCCTCCTCCCCCGCCTCCTCCGGCCCCGCCTCCTCCGCCCCCGCCCCCGCCTCCGCCACCGCCTCCGCCGCCGCCGCGGGGCGCGCCGACGCTGTCGGTCCACGACGCCTCAGCCGACGAGGGCTGGGAGCTCATCTTCGTCGTCACCCTCTCGGCGCCCTCCGACGAGGACGTCACCGTGCGCTGGCACACCCGCGCCGCCGACGACCCCGCCGGGCGCGCCCACGCCAGGCGCGACTACCTCCACAACAGCGGAACCGTCACCATCCCCGCCGGGCAGACCACCGCCTTCGGCGCCGTGCTCCTCCAACAGGACGACCTCCCCGAAGGCGACGAGCAATTCGCCGTCCAACTCACCCACCCCCAAGGCGCCACCCTCGCCGACGCCGTCGGCGCCATGACCATCACCGACGACGACTAGCCGGCCGCCGAGCAGTCCACGGTCACCGCCGGCCCCGCGGCTCCGTCATTCCGGCCTCCACCGGAATGGCGGGGCGGGGCGCCGGCGGCCTACTCACCAGCCGCCTGGACTCCGGCCCCGGATCGAGTCCGGGACAGGCTCTCCGCCGGAATGACGCACCGGGGCGGCGGGCGCATTGCTCGGCAGTCTCCTATAGGGCCGAGCAACGCCGACGCCGCGTCGGGCCGGTAACGTCTGGCTGGACCGCTGATGCGCCGAACAGGGAGGGAAACGCCATGATCGACGCGCTCGACCGGCTCGGAGGGCTTCTCGTCGACGGCGACAGCCCCCGCGCCGACGGCAGGCTGGACGTCTTCGATCCCACAACGGGTGACATGATCGCCGGCGTCGCCACCTCCACGACCGACGACTGCCTAGCTGCGGTCGAGGCGGCGGCGCAGGCGGCCGAGGGATGGGCGACCTCTCCGCCGCGTGAGCGGGCCGAGATACTGCGGCGCTGCTACGAGACGATGATGGCCGAGCAGACCGAGATCGCCGAACTCCTGCAGCTCGAGAACGGCAAGCCCATGGCCGAGGCCCTCGGCGAAGTGGCGTACGCGGCGGACTTCTTCCGCTGGTTCAGCGAGGAGGCGGTGCGCGTCGCCGGGGAGGTCCGCCGGTCGCCGCTGGGCGACAAGCGCATCATCGTGCTGCCCGAGCCGGTGGGGGTCTCCCTGCAGATCACACCGTGGAACTTCCCCGCCGCCATGCCGGTGCGCAAGATCGCCCCGGCGCTCGCTGCAGGATGCACCACCATCGTGAAACCGGCGCCGGCCACCCCGCTGACCGCCTACTACATCGCCGACCTGATGGAACGCTGCGGCGCCCCGGCGGGCACAGTCAACCTGGTGCTCCCCGAGCCGCCGAATGAGGCCACGGCGGCGATGCTGGCGCACCGGGCCGTCCGCAAGGTGTCCTTCACGGGCTCCATAGCGGTCGGCAAGCACCTGCTGCGCCTCGCCGCCGACCGGGTGCTGCGGACCAGCATGGAGTTGGGCGGCAACGCCCCGTTCGTGGTGCTGGCCGACGCCGACGTGGAGGTGGCCACCGAGGCCGCCATCGCCGCCAAGATGCGCAACACCGGCGCCACCTGCGTCGCTCCCAACCGGCTGTACGTACACGAGCGCGTCGCTGACGACTTCACCGAGGCGCTCAGCGCCCGCATGGCCGGCCTCACCGTCGGCTACGACCGGCAGCCCGACGCCCAGGTCGGCGCGCTGATCAGCACCCGCGAGCGCGAGAAGGTCGCCGGTCTCGTGACCTCGGCCGTGGACCGAGGCGCCAAGGTGGTGACCGGCGGGCGGGCGCCGGGGGGCGACGGCTATTTCTACGAGCCGACCGTGCTGGCCGACGTGGCGCCGGACGCGCCCATCCTGGCCAGGGAGATCTTCGGACCGGTGGCCCCGCTCGTGCGTTTCGGCGACGAGGCCCGCGCGATCGAGATGGCCAACCACACCGACGCCGGGCTGATCGCCTACGTCATGAGCGGCGACCTGGGCCACGGTCTGGCCGTCGGCGAGCAGCTCGATGCGGGCATGGTGGCCGTGAACAGGGGGATCATCTCCGACGCCTCGGCCCCGTTCGGGGGCGTCAAGGAGAGCGGCATAGGCCGGGAGGGCGGTTTCGAGGGGATCGAGGAGTACCTCGAGCGCAAGTACGTGGCGAGCAACTGGTAGCGGCCGCGGCGGACCGTCCTCCCCCGCCCCGACGGGCGCTGACCGTCACGCCGCGGCGCCGGGGCCGACAGCGGCGGCAAGTGCCGGACACCGCCCGGCGGATAGAATGGTCGACGGTGTTCTGACGCTCCGTCCGGGGTGACCGAGACCCTCGGTCCGCCACCACACCCGCGGAACCGCGCAAGAGCCGACCCCCGAGGCCCGATTGCAGTACCGAGTCGACCGGCAATGAACAGACCCCGCGACTACGACAACCCGGGCTACGAGCGGGCCCGCGGGTCGCACCCCGAGATGGCGGACAACTACGTCGCGCACACCGTGATCGCCGACCCGATAGCCGACGCGGCAGTGGATGCGCTCACGTCGCTTGATCGATTGGACGCCAGCCGGCTCGTCGGCGCCTATATGGACAACACGGACGGGGAAGCCCTGCCCGATGCGCCGGCGGCGGTCCGCGAGCTCTTCGAGGACGCCACGACCCCGCCCGGCTGGCTGGACCTGCCCGCGCTCGCCCCGGCCGTGCGGATGTTCCACAGGAACACGAAGCACGTTCTGGCGGGGATGCTGGCGGGCGTGCTCGTGGAGGGCTTCTCCACCAACATCAGCGAGTCGTTCTTCATCACCGGCCGCCTCCGCGATCAGGGCGTGCGGCGCCTGCAGCAGAACAACCGCCACATGGTGGAGATCTTCCTGCCCGGCGGGCTGGAACGGTACGGCGACGGCTGGAAGCTCTCGTTGCGTATCCGGCTCGTCCACGCGCACGTCCGGCGACTGCTGACGAACTCCTCCGACTGGGACACCGAGCGGTGGGGGGCACCGCTGAGCGCAGCCCATGTGGGCTACGCCGTCACGGCGTTCTCCGCCCGGCTCCTGAAGCACATGCGAAGCCTGGGTGCCACCTTCAGCGACGAGGAGGCGGCCAGCTTCATGGCGACGTGGCGCTATTCGGGCCGCCTGATGGGCATCCCCGACTCGATCCTGTTCCACGACGAGGCTGACGCGCTGCAACTGTTCGAGATCGGCGCCGCCTGCGAGCCGCCGCCCGGATCGTCGTCCATCGTGCTGGCCAACTCGCTCGTCAACTCGGCACCCCTCGTCGTCGGCATCACCGACCCGACAGAGCGGCGGAACCTGGCGAAGTACGTCTACAAGGTGTCCCGCTGCCTCATCGGCGACGAGCTGGCCGATCAGCTGAACTACCCCCCGCAGTCCACCGCCGGGGTGCTGGGCTGGTTCCGGGTCCAGTCGCGCTACGACCGCCTCGTGTCTCGGCACTTCCCGAAATACGTGCGGAAGAACAACTACACCAACTTCACGACGCTGCTGTCGGGCTCCCGGTTCGACGACGAGGGAATCAGCTACCGGATGCCCGACCACGTACACGCCGAGCGCTCCGGCAGATGGTGAGGCCGCCGGCGACGAGGAGCGCAGAGGAGGGACCGATGGGCGCTGAGGGGTCCGCTGGACGGCACGGCGTCGGGCCGGGCGTGACCTCGCCCGCCGATTTCCTGGCGATCGACTCGTTGCTCAACGACGAGCAGGTGCTGCTGCGGGACACGGTGCGGCGCTGGGTGACCGAGCGCATCGTGCCGCACGTCGGCGACTGGTTCGAGCAGGGGACCTTCCCCGCAGAGATGCTCGGACCCGAGTTGGGATCCCTGGGCCTGCTGGGCATGCACCTCGAGGGTTACGGCTGCGCCGGTGCCGAGGCCACCGACTACGGGCTCGCCTGCATGGAGCTGGAAGCGGGGGACTCCGGGGTGCGCAGCTTCATGAGCGTGCAGGGTTCGCTGGCGATGTTCCCCATCCGCGCCTACGGCAGCGAGCAGCAACGCCTGCAGTGGCTGCCCACCATGGCGGCCGGCGAGGCGGTCGGCTGCTTCGGCCTGACCGAGCCCGACGCTGGCAGCGACCCGGCCGCCATGCGCACCCGGGCTCGCCGCAGAGGCCCCGACTGGATCCTCAGCGGCACCAAGATGTGGATCACCAACGGTTCGATCGCCGATGTGGCGGTCGTGTGGGCGCAGACCGACGACGGCGTGCGCGGCTTCGTCGTGCCGACCGACGCGCCGGGCTTCGGTGCCCGCGACATCCCCCGCAAGCTCTCGCTGCGCGCCTCGGTCACATCCGAACTCGTCTTTGAGGACGTGCGCCTCCCCGCCGACGCGGTACTGCCGGGAGTGGTCGGGATGCGGGGGCCGCTGTCGTGCCTCAACGAGGCCCGCTTCGGGATCCTTTTCGGCGCCGTGGGGGCTGCCCGCTCCTGCTACGAGGCCGCTCTGTCCTATTCCGCCGGCCGCAACGCCTTCGGTGGGCCGATCAGCCGGTTCCAGCTCACGCAGCAGAAGCTCGTCGAGATGATGATCGCCGTCCAGCGGGGCACGCTGCTGGCGCTGCACCTGGGACGCCTGCGTGACGCCGGCCGACTCAGCGCCGCGCAGATCAGCGTCGGCAAGCTCGACAACGTGCGCATGGCCCTGGACGTGGCCCGCACCGCCCGCGGCGTCCTCGGCGCCAACGGCATCACGCTCGAGTACCCGGTGGTCCGCCACATGAACAACCTCGAATCGGTCTACACCTACGAGGGCACCCACGAGATCCACACCCTCATCCTCGGCCAGGCGCTCACCGGTCAGTCGGCCTTCACCTGACCGGCACCCGAGCGCCCGAACGAAATGCATTAGCGGATAGGCTCTGACCAGGCGCTTTGCAGTCGACTACGGCGGCGCGAATCGCGTCGCCGGAGCCTGGATTCCGGCCTTCGCCGGAATGACGGGAGTTCGCGGATTGGAATTCTCAGTCGGTGATGGCCGCCTATCCGCTAACGCTCTAAGGTCGAATCATGTTCCGGTGGCAGGCCCGGACGATTCGGAGGTCACCGGGACGGGTGCTCGCGGCCCTCGGCGCGGTGACGCTGGCCCTGCTCGCCGGCTTCCTGGTGCAGGACCGGCCCGAGGGCCCCGTCGACTCCACCGGCATATTCCTGCCCGCCGGCAGTGACCTCGCGGTCGCCACCGACGCCATCAGGGAGAGCTTCCCCGCCGCCGCCGACTTGCGGGTGGTCCAGATCCTCGCCAAGGGCGACGTCCTGACGGCCGAGGGTCTCCGGGCAATCAAGAACCTGCAGACAGCCATCAGCAACGACGCCGGCGTGCAGCCGTTCCTGGTCGCTGAACCGCTCTACGGCTATGTCCAGATCATCGAGCTGGCGGCCGCCGAGGCCGGGCTGTCGCTGGCGACGATCACCGATGACCAGCTCTCGCTGGGACTGGCCCGCCTCGCGCGCGATCCGCAACGGGCAGAACTGCACGACCTGCTGGAGCGCTTCATCGCGCGGAACGCGAGCGGGGAGCCGACGGCGGGGCTCTCCCTGATCATCCTCGACGACGCCGGCGACCCGCTCGGCCAGGAGCGAGCACAGCTGCGCGCCCATGAGATAGCCGAGGGGGTGGACACCGGCGGGCTGGACGCCTCGATCATCACCCTCGCCAAGAGCGACGCCGAGGCCAAGGAGGCGCGGGACCGGAACCTCGTCACCGTCACGCTCATCGCCCTGGCGGTGATCGTCGTGCTGCTGGCCGCCTTCTACCGCACCCAGTCCGACGTCCACATCACCATGGCGGGACTCGGCATGGTGATCCTGTGGACCCTCGGCGCGCAGGCCTGGCTGTCGCCGGGCGGCGCCGGCGTCGTGGACCCCGACAACATCCTGCTCACGCTGGTGCCGGTCCTGCTCATCAGCCTGTCGGTGGACTACGCGCTGCAGATCACCGGACGCTACCGCGAGGCCTTGCGGAGTGATCCCGAGCGCGGGGCAGAGGCGTCGGGGCGCGCCGTCTCGCGCGCCGTCAGGCTCTGCGGGGTGCCGGTCCTGCTGGCGGCGGGCACGACCGCCGTCAGCCTGCTCGCCAACCTGACCAGCAGGTTCAAACCCATAGCCGAGTTCGGCATCATCGCCAGCATCGGGGTCGTCTCGGGCTGGATCGTGATGACCAGTTTCGTCCCAGCCGCCCGCCTGGTGCTGGACCGGCGGCGCGCCGCCAAGGGACGGGAACCGGCGGTCCAGCCCATAGCCGAGCGGATTCCCGGCGCTGCGGCCGCCCTCCCCCGCATCGCCGCGATCGTCGTGCGCCGGCCGCTCCCGGTCCTCGCTGCCGCCATCGCCGTCACGGTCCTAGCCGTCGTGGCCGCCACTGACCTCAGCACGACTTTCGCGGTGAAGGACTTCCTGCCGCGGGACTCCGAGGTGGCGGAGGACTTCGACTACCTCGACGAGAACTTCGACGGGAGCGCCACCCTGATGACGGTGCTCATAGAGACCGATCTCAACAGCGGTCGGGCGGTTCGTGACCTCAGCGACCTCCACACGATCCTGGTCGACCCCGCCCGGCGCCCGGACGGCATCATCGGGCCTCCCCTGTCCTCGGCCGGGACGCTCCTCGCCGACTGGACCGACGAAGCCGGCCAGGCGGGTGACGGCGATGGCACCGCCGTCTCCGGCGCCTTCGCCGAGCTACGCGCCGAGGTGACGGCGCCCGAGGGGGACGTCCGGCGTGCGTGGGAACTGCTCGAAGGCGCCGACGCCGCCGGTTTCGCCGAGGTCCTGGACTTCCGGGCCGACGGCCCCGACCGCACCATCATCCAGATACCCGTTGCCACCGAGAGCAACGAGACCCTGCAGGAGCTGATCGGGGAGATCGAGGCGCTGTGGGGCGGCGGCGCCTCGGAGGTCACCGTCACGGGCGGCGACGCGCTCATCGCTCTGATCACCGACGAGTTGGCGGCCAGCCAGGTTTCCAGCGTGAGCCTCGTCGTCGCTGCCGCGCTGGCGATCCTCATCCTCTACTTCGGCTTGAGCGAGCGCCGCCCGCTGCTCGGACTGATCACGATCCTGCCGATCACGGTGACCCTCGCCTGGCTGCTGGGCGTCATGTGGCTGTTCCGGATCTCCTACAACATGAGCACCGCCCTCATGGTGGTGCTCACGATCGGGATCGGCGTCGACTACACGATCCACCTCACGCACCGCTACCTGGAGGAGCGGAGGGATTCGCCGGAGGTGGCGGAGGCGTTGCGGCGGGCGATGGTCACCACCGGCGGGGCGCTCCTGGGCAGCGCCCTCACCACCGCGCTCGGCCTGCTGATGCTGCTGTTCTCCCCGCTGCGGCCGATGCAGGAACTGGGCATCCTCGCCGCCGTCGCAATCTTCTTGGGGCTCGTCGCCACCTTCGCCGTGCTACCGCCGCTGCTGGTCCTGTGGTCGCACTACCACCGTTGGCGCAGCCGCGGGAACGGGCTCGAGGCCCCCGAGCCGGCGCCCACGGGCTAGGGCGGAGGGCTCCGGCCTGTTCGACGGGACTGCGAAGGCGCTGTCGACCGGGTAGCGTCGGGGTGCCCCTGCGGGTGTAGTTCAATGGCAGAACATCAGCTTCCCAAGCTGAATACGGGGGTTCGATTCCCCTCACCCGCTCCGAGAGCCCCCGCGGGAGCGACATGTCCGAGGCGGGTGCCGGGCCGGTTCAGCGGGTGAAGTTCAGCAGCAGTTCGATGGTTCCGACGTCTTCCACCGAGAGCACCACAGGGGCTCGCGGAGGACTGATCCCGTAGTCCTCGAAGCGGATCTCGAAGGTCCCCCCGACAATAACGACCGCCTCGATCCAGGTGGCCTCGAGGGAGATCTCCACCGGGCGGCTGGCACCGTGGATCTCGAAGGCTCCGACGACGGTCGCCGTCACCGACTCGCCCGCGGCGGGCAGGCTCTCGAAGGTGACCGGCTCGGTCAACTCGAAGCGTGCCGCGGGGAACTGCTGGGTGTCCAAGGCCCGTCGCACGAGACCGTCGCGCTGGGGCCGGTCGCTGACCACCGTGGTGAGATCAACCTCCACCACGGCCGTTACCACCGTCGTCCCGGCGATCTCCAGGGTTCCGGACACAGCCGGAGTCCGCCCCACGGCGTCGGTGGCCCCGATCCCCGAGAGTTCCTCACCCACGCGGTAGCCGGCCCAGGAACTGGTGTAGTCCTCAAAGTTCCCGAGCGTCGTGTTGACCGACCACACGCCGTCGAGGTCGGCTGCGCCGGGTTCGGTGGGTTCGGCGGGCGGCGCTGGCTCAGCGGGGGGCGCCGGTTCAGGTTCAGGCGGTGGCGGCGGCGGGTCGGACGCCGACGGCGGAGCAGGTGAGGCAGGCGGCGCCGGCGGCGCGGTTGGTTCGGCGGGCGGTGCCAGCTCGACAGGGGCCGGTGGAGGAACGGACGCGGCCTGATCGTCGGCCGCGGGCGCCGGCGCGGGCACCTCTGTCGTTGCCGTCAGTGCCTCGCTGCGTTCGAGCACCGACGGTGGCGGCGGGGCGTCGCCGCGCCACACAAGCAGCCACACCAGCACGATCGCCACGATCACGGCCACGACACCGGCTGCCGCAAGGGTCAGGATCTTGCGGCGCCGTGACCAACCGCTGAGACGTTCGAGGATCATGAGGGCACTCCCGCCGCAAGGGTAGGCGGAGCAGGCGGTGCTCCAATCCCGTGCAGCGCTCCGGCAGGCAAGAAGCGCCTAAGAGCACGAGCGGACAGGCTCTGACCAGGCGCTTTGCAGTCGACTGCAGCGGCGCGAATCGTGTCGCCGGAGCCTGGATTCCGGCCTTCGCCGGAATGACGGGAGAATTCCTCGGTCGGCGGTGGCCGCCTATCCGCTAATGCTCTAAGAATCTGCCGCTCGGCTCGGATCAGACTGGCTGAGGACGGCGCCGAGCAGGGGAACGGTCCTGTCAGCCGGGCGCCGCTGACGGTGGACGCCAGCAGGACGGCGCCAGCCAGTGAGTTCAAACTCAGCGTCCCACGAAGCGAGCCTTGCCGGGGCCACCCTCGACGAAGCTCTTGACGCCGATGCGCGCATCCTCGGTGGCGAAGGCGGCGACGAACTCTCTGGACTCCAGGTCGAGGGCGTCGCCGAGCGGCAGGTCGAAGCCGTCGTTCATGGCGGTCTTGGCGTGCCGCAACGCCGCAGGTCCCGCGGCGAAGCGCTCGGCCATGGCCACCGCCTGCTCGTACGTCTCCCCTGCCGGGTGCACGGCGTCGGCCAGGCCGATGGTCAGGGCCTCCTCGGCGCTCACGCGGCGACCGCTGTAGATGATCTCCTTGGCGCGGCTGAGCCCCACGAGGCGCGGCAGGCGCTGCGTGCCGCCGGCGCCGGGGATGATGCCCAACAGGATCTCCGGCTGACCGAAGACGGCGTCGTCGGCGGCCACACGGAAGTCGCCGGCCATCGCCAACTCACAACCACCTCCGAGGGCGTACCCGTTCACCGCTGCCACGAGGATCTGGGGAATGCACTCCAACCGGCGCAGCGCACCAGTGAGGCTCACGGGTGCTCCCGCGCCGTCCGCGCCCGCGGCGCGGCCCGGCCTGAATTCCTTGATGTCGGCGCCGGCGGCGAAGATCCTGGGGCCTCCCCAAAGCACCGCCGCGCGGATGTCCGGGCGCCGTTGCAACTCCTCGGCCACAGCGGCGATCTCCGCTGACACCGCATTGCTCAGGGCGTTCATCTTCGGTCGATCCAGGCGGATCGTTGCCACGCCGGGCGCCGTGTCGGGCTGGAGGTGGACGAATTCGCTCATGGCGGGTCAAGCTATCCGGCGACGAGACTGGCCAACGCCCAGATGGCCGCAACCGTGCCGACGGCGATCATGACGAGGCTCCGCCCCAGGGGCGGGCGGCGCAGGTCCTCGCCGGCTCTGCCGGGGGGCCGAGGACGGGTGAGCGCCAGGATGTTGCCGACGGCCATCGCGCCGCCGAGGGCCAGGACGAGCCAGCGCAGGATGTCGTCGCCGAGGAAGACCACGCGCTCAGAACTCCCCTTCCGATGAGCGCTGGCTGAGGTTGTCGAAGCGCGTGTAGTGCGGCAGGAAGGCCAGCCTCACGACGCCGGTGGGACCGGTGCGGTGCTTGGCGACGTGCAGTTCGGCGATCCCGCGGTCGGAGGTGTCGGAGTTGTACATCTCGTCGCGGTACAGGAACATGACCACATCGGCGTCCTGCTCGATGGCGCCCGACTCGCGCAGGTCCGCCAGCATCGGCCGCTTGTCGGCGCGGCTCTCCGGGGCGCGGGAGAGTTGTGAGAGCGCCATGACCGGGCACTCGAGCTCGCGGGCCAGGATCTTCAGGCCCCGGCTCATCTCGCTGACCTCCACCTGGCGGCTCTCGGCGCCGACACGGCCGCCCATCAACTGCAGGTAGTCGACCACCACGAGGCCCAGATCGCCCCATTCGGCGTGCTTGCGGCGCGCCTTGGCGCGGATCTCCAGAACCGAGGTGCTGGGGTTGTCGTCGATCCACAGCGGCGCCTCGGCGAGATGCCCCACGGCGGCGTTCACGCGCTTCCAGTCGTTGTCGCTGAGGCGGCCCGAGCGGATGTTCTGCGTGCTGACCTGCGCCTCGGAACACAGCAGCCGCTGGGTCAACTCCAGATGGCTCATCTCCAGGGAGAAGAACAGCACCGGCCGGCGGGCGTCCATGGCGGCCGCGGCGGCCAGGCCCAGCGCCAGGGAGGTCTTGCCGATACCCGGCCGGGCACCCAGGATGACCAGCGTGGACGGCTGCAGGCCCAGCAGGAGGTTGTCCAGGTCGGTGTAGCCGGTCGGCACGCCGGTGAGGCTCTGGCCGTGCTGGTACAGCTTCTCGAGGTGCTCCACGCCCTTGTCGATGAGCGTGTAGAGCGACTCCAGCGACGTGGCCGAGGCGCCGCTGGCGACCGAGAAGATCATCGACTCGGCCTGATCCAACGCCGCGTCGACGTCCGCGGGCCGGCTGTAGGCCAACTCGGCCACCTCGCCGGCCGCGCCGATGAGCCGCCGCAGGGTGGCGTTCTTGGCCACGATGTCGGCGTAGTGCGCGGCGTTGCCCGCCACCGGCGTGCTGGCCTGAATCTCCACGAGAGCGCCGGCTCCGCCCACGGCCTCCAGCAACCCGTTCCGCTGCAGTTCGGCCGCCACGGTGACGGTGTCCACCGGTTCGCCGGCGCCGTACAGCGCGGCCACAGCGTCGAAGACATGGGCGTGCGCGGGCCGGTAGAAGTCCTCCGCGGAGGTCAACTCCACCGCATCGGCGATGGCCGCGGCGGTCAGCAGCATCGCCCCCAACAGCGCCCGCTCCGCAGCGAGGTCATGCGGCGGCACCCGTCCCGGCGCTCCCTGACCTGTTCGGTCCCCTTCGCCACGGCGCGCTGCTGCGGCGCCCTCGCGGGCACCGGATCCGGGCTGCAGAGTGCTCGAAGTGGTGGTCATGGTCACCGCTTCAATGTGCGACGGGGGTGTGACAGCGTCCCCCGAGGGAGTTCGGTTGAACGATGGGGCCCGAGGGCCAAGGGGCCGGACATCCGCAGGCGCGGTCCCGGCGATATCCCTTGCCGGGACTAACGACCGGCCAGGACGCTCATTCTCGGACGTTCCCCGGGCGTGCCGGGGACATGGGTCCGGATCCGCTCAGAAGGGTTCCTCGTCGCCGTAGGACGGCGTCGCGGCGCGAGCGGGGCTCCCCCCGGGCGCAGCGGTCCGCCGCGGGGCCGTGCCGTTGCCCTCCCGGAACTCGTTGCGGTTGACCTGAGCGGAGGCCCAGCGCAGGCTGGGCGCCACCTCGTCGGCCACGATCTCCACCTTGTTCCGCTTCTCGCCCTCGGGTGATTCCCAGGAGCGCTGCTCCAGCCGGCCGGACACGATCACGCGGGCGCCCTTGGTGATCGATTCGGCAACGTTCTCCGCCAGCGACGACCAGCAGGTGATGTCGAAGAACGAGGTCTCCTCCACCTGCTCGCCACCGCGCTCGTAACGCCGGTTCCACGCCAGGCCGAACGTACAGACCGGTGTCCCTGAGGGCGTGAACCGCAACTCGGGATCGCGCGTGGCGTTACCGACAACCGTCACAGTGTTTCCGAAAGCCATTGGCTCTTTCCTCCTTCGTTCTTCACCGAACAGCATAGTACATGTGTTCGGATAGACTGCCCCGCCCGCTCGACGGAGCGACCGGCATGATTGCATCGCCGCGTTGTAGAACGCTTGTCAGCGACCTAGGGATTTCCGGGGGTAATCCCCATTCCTCGCGGTGGATTGTCCGCGGTAAGACCGGGGACGCACGGGGGATACCGACAACTCAAGTGTGAACACATCGCCTGAGGGCTACGGGAATCCGCTGCCCGACGACCGGCGACCAGGGTGGCAGCTACCACTCTACAAGGAAAAGCACTGTAACTCCACCCAAGGAGCGGACGAGCGTCCGCCGGCCTCAGGTCTCGGCAATGACCTCGACGCTCACCTCGGCGGCAACCTCGGGGTGGGGTTTCACCGGAACCACGTAACTCCCGAGTTCCTTGATCGGCTCGGGAATCTCCAGCATCTCCGGCTCGAGCACCACCCGCTCCTGCGCCGCGATGGCCGCGGCAAGGCTCGCCGCGTTCACGGACCCGTAGAGGCGCCCGGCCTCGCCGGCACGTGCCACGACGCGAATGCTGCATCCAGCGAGCCGCTCGGCCATCTCCCGGGCCTCGCTCAGCACCGCGGCGTCGGCGATCTCGCGGCGGCGGCGCATGGCTTCGGCCTCGCGCTCGGAGCCTCGTGTGGCACGTATCGCCAGGCCCTTCGGAATGAGGTAGTTCTGGGCGTAGCCGTCGGCCACCTCGCAGATGTCGCCCCGCCGTCCGAGGGACGGCACCTCGTCGCGCAGCACCACCTTCACGAGACCGTCTCCTCCGCATCCTCCGGGACCTCCGCGTCCTCGGGAACACCGGCAACGTCCGGAGCGTCCGCGTCCTCCGGAACCCCGGCGTCCTCGGCCGAGGGGCCCGGCGGGGGCGGTGGCACGCTCGGCGGGCTCGGGGGCGAGCCGTCGCGCCAGCCGGGGCCTCCCTCGCCGCGCGGGCCGCCGCTGCGGCCGGCGCCGCGCTGGGTCGTGATCCGGTTGGCGTAGGGAAGCAAGGCCATCTCCCGGGCGTTCTTGATCGCACGGGCGACGGTGCGCTGTTGCTGGGCGTCGTTGCCCGTCACACGGCGGGCACGGATCTTGCCCCGATCCGACATGAAGCGGCGCAACAGGTCCACATCCTTGTAGTCGATGTACTCCACCCGCTTGTGGGTGAGGACGCTGACCTTCTTCTTGCCTCTGCGGATGTTGTCCCGGCTCTTGGCGCGCGGGCGGCTCTTGGACATGGTCTCCTCCGGTACGGGCGGGCTAGGAGGCCTCGGCGGCCACGGGATCGGGCGACGTCCCGAGCAGGCCCCGCCGGGCGGCTTCGGAGTCGGGCAGCCGGATGAGCTTGTGACGGACCACCGCGTCGTGGAGGCGGAGCGACCGCTCGAAGCCCGACAGGTCGAGCCCGTCGCCGACGAACTCGAACACCACGTAGTAGCCCTCGTGCAGGTGGTCGATCTCGTAGGCGAACCGGCGCTTGGGCCAGCGGTTGACCCGTTCGGGATCGACTTCGATACCCAGCGATGCCAGCCCGGACAGCGCCCGCCCGAGTGGCTCATCGACGGCGTCCTCGGCCAGGTCGCCGCGATAGATGATCATCAACTCGTAGGCCCTCACGGAAACAGGGCACCTCCTCTGGTCCTGCGGATGCAGGGCCCCGCCGTGCGGTCCGGCGGAGCAGGCTCTCGATTGCAGATCACCCTACCGGGACTCGCCGCCGCCCGGCGCGGCCGCCGGACTCAGGAGGCGTAGAGCCTCAGCGCGGCGGCTTCGGTGGACTTCAGCGAGTACGACTCCTCCGCCGCCGGGAACCGGCCCGAGCGCACGTCGGCGGCGAAACGGCCGAGAGCCTCGACGGTGGCGTCGCCGAGGTCGGCGTAGCGGCGAACGAACCGGGGCCGCAGATCGTCCTGCAGACCCAGTAGGTCGTGGTACACCAGCACCTGGCCGTCGCAGTCCGGACCCGCTCCGATGCCGATCGTCGGCACCCCGACCGCCTCGGTGACCAGCCCTGCCACATCGGCGGGAACGCCCTCCAGCACGACCGCGAAGCAGCCGGCGTGCTCGAGGGCCTTGGCGCTCTCCACCAGCTGGATCGCCGCCTCGGCGGTGCGCCCCTGAACCCGGAACCCGCCCAGGGCGTGAACCGACTGGGGTGTCAGGCCGACGTGGCCCATGACCGGAATCTCGGCCGCGACCAGGGCTTCGATCATCGGGACCCGCCCGGTGCCCCCCTCCAGCTTCACGGCCTGCGCGCCGGCGCGGACGAGCCGGGCTGCATTGCAGATGGTGTCCTGGGGCGACACGTGGTAACTCAGCCACGGCAGGTCGGCCACGATGAGCGCATCGGGCTCGACCCGGGCCACAGCCGCGGTGTGATGAGCCATGTCGTCGACGGTGACGCCGAGCGTGTCCGGATAGCCCAGGACCACCATGGCCAGGGAATCGCCCACGAGCAGCATGTCGACGCCGGCCGCATCGGCCAGTCGCGCTCCCGGAGCGTCGTAGGCGGTCACCATGACGAGCGGCTCGCCGCCGGCGCGCGCTTTGCGCGCCCGAACGGCGGGAACGGTGAGACGAGTGCCCATTGGGCACCTCCTTTCGGTGTCCAGCGCGCAAGGCTGCCGGCAGGCGCCAGCGTAGCCGGGCGGCGGGATGGCCCCACCCGCCACCGCGGCGGGCGGCAGGCTCCTCGCCGCCTTGTGGTTCCGCCCGCGAGGAGTGCGGCGTGCCGTCAGGCGGCCCGGGACGCCGGATGCGGCCTCGGGCGGCGTGCGGGCGGACTGTCAGCGCGCGCCCGCGACCCCGAAGCGGAACCGGAGGTGGTTCCAGGAACAGTCCGAGCAGACCTCCACCACGTAGCAGGTGAAGTCCCCCTTGCGCCGGCGGATCCGGTCCCAGTCCCCGTTCGTGGCCACACAGCGACCATTCGGCGGTAGGCGAGGTCCGAAGACGTACCGGACGAGGACGAGCGGCCCGTCACCGCACAGCGGGCAGGACTCGTTGGTCTGCTCGCTGTAGGACCGCGCCGCCCGCAGCAATTCCGGATGCGCGTCGCAGGCGTCTGAACGGCTGATGCGCCCCTGGCGGACGCCCGTCAGCGTGGCCTCCCGCAGCAGCCGGTAGTCCACCCTTCCCGGCCCTCGGGTGGGGGCGTGCAGCGCTGCCGGATCCGTCGTCACAACTCAAGACAGTACTCATCTGTCGGCGCGGCGTTTGCGACCGCGCTCCCACCACTCGCTCAGGCGCCGCCGGGCCTCGTCGCCATCCAGAGGTCCGCCGGCAATCCGCAGCTCCTCCAGATGGCGCAGTGCGGCGCCGACATCGGGGCCCGCGTCGATTCCCAGATGCGCCATGACCTCCGATCCGCTGAGCGGTTGGAGCGCCGACAATTCCCCGCGGGACCACAGCTGCTCCCAGCGCTCCACGAACGCCGCAACTCCCGCATCGTCCGGCGCCGCCGCCGTGGCGAGTTGCGCTGCCGGCGCGGAGACGTCGCCAGCCTCCGCGGCCCAGCGCCGGACCGGGGCGTCGCCGGAGGGGGCCGAAGCAGCGTCGAGCAGCGACCGGGCCGCGGTTGCGATGCGCCCGGCGCGGCGGGCCACTGCCCCGGGAAAGCGCAGCCGGCCGGCGCTGGCCCCGACATCGGGCACCGCCCAGAGCAACGCAGCCAGCCGCAGCGACTCCTCCGGCGCCACCAGGTCCAGGAGTGCCACACCGGCTGCGGCGTCCGGCTCCGCGGCGGCCAACTCCGGGATGATCTCGACCAGCACGCCCGTCCGCGCCAGCAGGTCGGCCCCGGCGCCGGGAGACTCGGCGACCAGCAGCAGCGAGAGTTCCCGCGCGCAACGCTCTGCCGACACGATCGCCAGACGGCCGCGGAGTCGACGCATGGCGGCCTCGAGATCCGGCTCGGCGGTCAAGCCCAGCGTGGCCACGAAACGGCCCGCGCGGAGGATCCGCAGCGGGTCCTCGCTGAAGGAGAGCTCGGCCGAGCGGGGCGTGCGCAGGCGGCCCCGCTCCAGATCCTCCCGGCCGCCGAACGGATCGATCAACTCGGTGGTCGTCGCCGCCGCCGCGCTGGCGGGCACCTCGAACGCCATGGCGCCGATGGTGAAGTCGCGCCGTGTCAAATCGGCCAGCAGGTCGCCGCCGTAGGTCACTTCGGGTCGTCGCGAGTCCTCCACGTAGACCTCGGCGCGGTGTGTGGTGATCTCGACGGTCCGCTGCCCGCGCCGGCAGCCCACCGTGCCGAACTGCTCGCCCTGGGTCCAGACGGTGTCGGCCCAGCCACCCAGGATGCGCCGGACCGTCTCCGGGCGGGCGTCGGTGGTCATGTCCACCTCGTCCCGGGGACCCAGCGGCGTACCGCCCAGGAGGCTCCGGACCGCTCCGCCCACCACGTACAGCCGCCACGCACCGGCGGCGGCGAACTGCCGGCCCCAGGGAACCAGCACGGCCGCGGCGGCGCGGATCGTGGCCAGGGTCATCGTCGTCTCACCGGGCGCGGCCCGGCCACTCAGCGATCCAGGTGCAGCCGGGCGGCAGCGTCCACGACAACACCCCCCGGCCCGCCCGCGGTGACGGGCTCCGGCCGGTACGACACGCCGGCAAGCGCGGCCACGCAGGCGGCTGCGCTCGCCCCCAGCGCCGCCAGGTCGTACCCGCCTTCCAGAAAGGCCACGACGCGGCCCGCCGGCGCCACGGCCCGCACGGCGGCCGTCAGGTCGGCGAAGTCGCCGGCGCTCAGACCCAGCATGGTCAGCGGATCGGCCCGGTGGGCGTCGAAGCCCGCTGAGAGCAGCACCCACGTGGGCGCGAACCGCTCGACGACCGGTGAGATGACCTCGTCGAAGGCGCGCCGGAAGACGTCGCCGGTGGCCCCCGGCGGCAGCGGAACGTTGAGTGTCGTGCCGAGCCCGGCTCCCGCGCCAATCTCGTCGACGGCGCCCGTGCCCGGGTAAGCCGGGAACTGATGCAGCGAGACGTACAGCACATCGGGGGACTCGTAGAAGATGTCCTGCGTGCCGTTCCCGTGGTGGGCGTCGTAGTCCACGATCAGGACGCGCTCGCCCTCCGAAACCAGCCGCGCCGCGGCGATGGCCACATTGTTGAACAGGCAAAATCCCATCGACCGGAACGGCGTGGCGTGATGACCGGGCGGCCGCACGGCACAGAAGGCGGCCTCGCCGCGCCCGGCCGCCAGTTCCGCCACGGCGGTGAGGCCGGCGCCCGCCGCCAGCCGGGCCGCCACAACCGACCCGCCGCTGAGCACAGTGTCGGGATCGAGGGCTCCGCCGCCACCGGCAGCCAGGGCCGTGGCGCGGGCTGCGACGTCGGCGCCATGCACCATCCGCAGGTCTGCAGCAGTGGCCTCGCCGGGCGCGCATTCCACGATGGCGTCGCCGAGTCCCGCAGCGAGCACGCCCTGGTGCACTGCGTCGACGCGCCGGGGACGCTCCGGATGTCCCCTGCCGGGATCGTGGTCGAGGCAGCGCTCGTCGGCGAGGAACAGAACCGTCACCGCAGCGAGCCTAACCCAGCGCCCTTCCGGGACATTCGTGACTGTGGCGCACATTAGGGTGAAGCCCGGAGAACCCACGAGCCCCCCACCGAGGAGAATCCGCCATGAGCAGCATCCGCATCGTCACCGACAGCGCCAGCGACCTGACCGACGAGCTGATCGAGCAGTGGGGGATCAGCGTCATATCGCTGATCGTCACATTCGGTGAGGAGCCCCTGGTCGACCGGGCGGAGTTGAAGCCGCAGGACTTCTACGCACGCATGAGCGCCGCCGAGGAGTTGCCCACAACCGCAGCGCCGTCTCCGGGGCATTTCGAGGAGGCGTTCAGAGCACTCGCCGCCGACGGCGCCAGCGGGATCGTCTGCGTCAACCTCTCCTACGAGCTCTCGGCCACCGGACCGGCCGCTGTCACGGCCGCCGAGTCCGTGTCCGATCTGGTCGACGTTCGCTGCGTTGACTCGCGCTCGCTGACGAGCGGGCTGGGTTCGATCGTCCTCGAGGCTGCGGCCGCCGCCGAGGACGGCAAGTCGCTCGACGACATCGAGGCCCTCTGCGCCGACATGGCCGAGCGCACCCGCATGTTCGGCGCCATCGACACCATGGAGAACCTTCGCAAGGGCGGCCGTGTGGGCGGCGCCAAGGCGATGGTTGGTTCGATGCTGTCGATCAAGCCCATCGTGGACGTGAGCAGCGGGCGTGTCGAGGAGGCCGCCAGGACCCGCACCCGGCGCCGTTCCTTCGCCTGGCTGCGTGACCGGATCCTCGCCGACGAACCGGTCACCCACCTCTGCGTCGGGCATGGCGCCGCCGAGGACATGGACGACTTCCTGGCACTGCTCGGCGAGTCGATCGATCTCGAACGTGTGCGCACCGGCTGGATCGGCCCGGTCATCGGCACCCACGCGGGCCAGGGAGTGATCGGCGTCACATACGTCGTCGGCGGCGACGACTGACGCCGGTGACCGCATCCGCCGGAGGCAGCAGCGAGCGACCGCCCGGCGAAGCCGCGGCCGGGCAGATCCTCAAGGGGCGCTACCGACTTCTGCGCTCGCTGGCCGCCAGTCCTCGAACCGAACTCTGGACGGCGCGCGACGAGGTTCTGGACCGGACGGTGCTGGTGAAGCTCCTGCACCTCGCGCCGGGCGATGCGGCGGTCCGGGAACGATTCCGCAGCGAGGCCCTTGCTGTGGCGCGGCTCGCCCACCCGGGCATCGTGGCGATCTACGACACGCTCCTCGAGCCCGATGTCACAGGTCTCGTCCTCGAGCACGTCGAAGCCATGCCCCTCAGCCGGTTCCTCCACGAGGGCGGTTCGGTGTCGGTGGGCGAGGCCCTGAGCATCGCCCTGCAGCTGGCCGACGCTCTCGCCGTGGCGCACGATCGGGGGGTCCGCCACTGCAACCTGTCGCCCGACAGTGTCTGGCTCTGCGGCGACCAGCGCATCAAGACCACAGACTTCGGAACCGCCTGGACCCTGGGCGACGTGTCGGCCGGCGACCTGCCTGCCTCCGCCTGGGCGCAGGAGCAGGCCGACATCCGCGCCCTCGTCGGCGTGCTGCGGGACTGCCTGAGCTCCAGTGGCGACCCCGTCGACCCCGTCGACCTGCCGGAGGACTTGGCGGCCTTCATCGCCACCGCAGAGTCCCCCCCGCCCAGGAGCCGGTTCGGCTCGATCGCCGAGGCGCGATCCTTCCTGGCGTCGGCGCGCGGCGTATCCCCGCTGCCGGAGCTTCCCCGCATCGACCTCCCGGCGAGCACTCCCGACCTGCCCTTGCCGGATCCCGAGCCGATCACCCGGCCGCGCCGATTCCCCCGTGCCCCGGCGGTCGCGCTCGTTGCCGCCGCGGTGGCGGCGGCGGTCGTCGTCCCGGCACTCACCGGTGACGATTCACCTGCCCCGGATCCCCCGCTGCCGGTGCCCCCGGTCGTCACGACCCAAGCGCCGGAGGATCCGGCCGGCGGCGAGCAACCCCCGCCGGCGGCCGCCGTACCCGACGAGAACGGCGACGCCGAAGTCGAGGACCCCGTCGAAGGCGACGTCGAAAGCACCGGCGACGGATCACCGGCTCCGGAGGCGGATGGATCGCTGCCGCCCGGCGACGCCGGTGTGGCGATCGTGGACGTGCGGACCGTCACCTTCCGCCCGCCTGCAACCGGCGCGGACGATCCCGACGCCCTCCGGACCCTCGACGGCGATCCCTCCACGCACTGGGCCACGCCGGGTCTCAGCGCCGGGGACAGCACCGTCGCCGGCGTCGGGCTGGAATTCCACCTCGCCGAGCGGACCGCCGTGTCAGAGTTGGCGGTCACCTCCGACACGACCGGCTGGGAGGCGGCGGTCTTCGTCGGCGAGGGCGGCCACGAGCGATTGAGCGACTGGGGCCCGCTCGTCGACCAGCAGGTCAACACCACCGGTCACGTGGTCCTCGGCCTGGCCGACCAGCAAGCAGCCGCGGTCCTGCTGTGGATCCCCGACCCCCGGGCGGCGTTGACCGACGAGATCCGCATCGCCGAGGTGATCATCTCGGCGGCACCCGACCCCGCAGTACGCTGAGTCGATCGGTCGCCAGTTCCGTGAGGACCTAGGTCGCAACCCCGCCGTGACGCGCCGTCAGCGCCCGGCACCGGCGAGCCAGCAGCGGAGGCAACTCTCCGACGCCGACCTTGCGAGGGCGGCCGCGAGAGACGACCGGGACGCCATGGAACTCCTGCTGCGCCGTCACTATCCCCGTGTCTACGCCGTCTGCCGCCGGCTCGCCGGCAACGACGCCGACGCCGCCGACGCCGCGCAGGAGGCGCTCATCGCGATCAGCCGCGGCCTGAAGAGATTCGACGGCCGCTCCAGCTTCACGACCTGGAGCTACCGCGTCGCCACCAACGCCTGCCTGGACGAGTTGCGGCGCCGGCAGCGGCGCCACGCCGGGCCCCTGCCCGAGCACCTCACCGGCGGGCGCCGCGATCCCGTCGGAGAGAGAATCAGCACGCGCCTCGACCTCGACGCGGCGCTGGGGGCGCTTGCCGAGGAGTTCCGCGTACCGGTGGTACTGCGGGACCAGGCGGGACTCAGCTACGACGAGATCTCCGAAGTGCTCGGAATCCCGCCCGGCACCGTGCGATCGCGCATTGCCCGCGGGCGGGCGCGACTCGTCGAGAGGCTCGGCGAGGGGAACCAGATGCCCGCCGGGGAACGTCAGAAGAGCGACGAGCCATGAACGACCACCGCCTTCCCCCCGACGAACTGGCCTCCGCCTTCCTCGACGACGAGCTCGGCACCGAGGAGGCCACCGCTGTCCGGCGGCATCCCCGCCTGGCGGCGCGCGCCCGCGCGCTGCGCCGCGCCGCCGAGGCCGTCGGCGAGGACGTGGCGCCGCCGACGGGCGCCGCGGACGTCGCCGTGGAGGCCGCCATGGCGGACTTCGACGCCCGTCGCCGGGCGGCGGCGGATCTCGCACAACGGCGTCCCCGCGGCCTCTCGGTCATCGCCGGTGTAGCGGCCGCCGTGGCCATCGGCTTCATCGTGGCCGCCGCGGTGGGATTATTCGCCGAGCAGGAGGCGGACCACGCCGCCGCCCCCGCGCCGGAACCGGCGCCCCCCGCCGAGCCTGCGCCGCCGGCCGGCGAGGCAGCGATGGCACCGACCCCGAGCGCGGCGCAACTGGCCGCAGCGCCGCCGCCGCCCGCGGCCGCCCCGCTGCCTCTCCTCGAGCCGGCGCCCGCCGCCGACGAACCTGGCGCCGCGCCGGCGGCGGCGCAGGCCGACGCGGAAGCGGCGCTAGCCGAGGCAGAGGAAGCGTCCGCGGCCCAGGCCGAGGCGGCGGTCGCTCAGCCGGCGCCCGCGCCGGAACCCGCGCCTCCGGCGGACGACGAGATGGAGGCCTTGGACGACGCCGGTCCCGCGGCTGCAGTCCTCGCGGATCCGTCGCCGGGGGAGGCCTGCGCCGGCGCCATCGGTGCCAGAACCGTCGAACTCCGGCTCACCGTCGGCGGCACACCCATCCTCATCCTCGGAGCCTCCGACGAGTCGCTCACCGGTCTTGACGGCACCACCTGCGCCGAGATCCCACCACCCGACGGCACGGAGTTGGTCGCCGACGAGGCGCCGGACGGCTGCGCCGCGGCCATCGGGGACGGCACCGTCGAACTCCGGGTGATCTTCGGCGGCACGCGGATCCTGGTGATCCGGACCGCCGACGGATCGCTCAACGCGCTCGACGGCACCAGCTGCGGGGGGATCCCGGCCGGGTAATCGGCCTCGGTAGACTCTCGACCTCATGGCGCTCGACCCGTCGGATCCGCAGCCCCGTGCCCTGCCGGGGCTGTCCGAGGACTGGCCCCGCCGGGTCGCCGACCGGATCGTGGGGATCGTAGGTCGCATCCGCGGCGCCACCGACCGACCCAGCGCCAACGTCGCCCGCCGTCTCGTCTACGGGCTGATCATGATCGTGCTGGCCGTCCTGATGCTGGTGCTGGGCGTCATCGGCCTCGTGCGGCTCATCGACACCTACCTGCCCGGCGACATTTGGGCCACCTACGTCCTCCTGGGGGCATTCTTCTGTGGGATCGGCCTGCTGCTGTGGGCCAAGCGCCCCCGACGCGCCGCCTCGCGGCAAGCCACGTGACCTCCTCGCCCCGCGAGGTCGTCATCGTCGGCTCGGGCCCCGCGGGACTGACCGCCGCCATCTACTGCGCCCGCGCCAACCTGGCGCCCCTGGTCTTCGAGGGCGAGCCGTCCTCCACCGGCGACCAGCCCGGCGGGCAACTCATGATCACAACCGACGTGGAGAACTACCCGGGCTTCCCCGACGGGATCATGGGCCCCGACCTGATGGCGGCGTTCCGCGCCCAGGCCGCCCGGTTCGGGGCCGAGTTCCGGACCGAGAGGATCAGCCGCGTGGACTTCTCCCAGCAACCCCTCCGACTCTGGGTCGGTGACGACGCCGCTCCCGGCGCGCTGGCTCGGACCGTGATCGTCTCCACAGGCGCGCAGTCCCTGATGCTGGGGCTCGAGGCCGAGGAACGCCTCATCGGGCGCGGCCTCTCCACATGCGCCACCTGCGACGGGTTCTTCTTCGGTGGCCGGGAGATCGCTGTCGTGGGCGGCGGCGACTCCGCCATGGAGGAAGCGCTCTTCCTCACCAAGTTCGCCACCAAGGTCACCGTGATCCACCGGCGCGACCAGCTGCGGGCCTCCAAGATCATGCAGGAACGCGCCTTCGCCTCCGACCGCATCGAGTTCCTGTGGAACCACGTCGTCACCGACATCCTGGGCGACGAGACGCTGGAGGGAGTCCGCGTCCGGCACACCGGCAACGGCGACGAGCACACGCTGCCGCTCGCCGGGCTGTTCATCGCCATCGGGCACCGGCCGAACACCGATCTCTTCCGGGGCTCGCTTGCCATGAAGCCCAACGGCTACCTGATCACCGAACCGGGCTCCACCAGCACAAACGTTCCCGGGGTGTTCGCCTGCGGCGACGTGCAGGACGATGTCTACCGCCAGGCGGTGACAGCCGCCGGCAGCGGTTGCATGGCCGCCATCGACGCCGAGCGCTGGCTCGAGGCGCAACACGACGCCGGGCACCGCTAGCGTTGCGGGGGCGGTGGCGCGGTGCGCCGCCGGAACCCCTGAACACCTCGGCGCGGCTCCGCAGGGGGTGCTGCGCCCCCACTGGCCCTGGAGGACACATGGCAGCCATCACGACACTCTCCTCAGCAAGCTTCGACGAGGCCGTCGGCGCGGCGACGAAGCCGGTGCTCGTGGACTTCTGGGCTGAATGGTGCGGCCCGTGCAAGATGATCGCGCCGATCCTCGACGAGCTGGCCGGCGAGCACGGCGAGAGCATCACGTTCGCCAAGCTCAACGTGGACGAGGCGCCGGACGTGGCGCGGCGCCACGGCGTGATGAGCATTCCCACGCTCATCGTCTTCAACGGCGGTGAAGCCAGCACGCGCATCGTCGGCGCCAAGAGCAAGGCGGCGCTCCTGGAGGACCTTGCGGAGTACCTGTAGGTCGTTGATGGGTCGGCGGCGGCGCCGGGCGGAGGGAGAGCACCGATAGCCGAGGAGGCGCTGCCTCTCCGAATCGGTGCCCGAGGGGCGACCGTACGCGACCTGCATCGCAAGCTGGCCGCGGCCGGAGAGTTCGAGATCGCCGCGACGGAGGAGTACACGGCTGCCACCGCCGAGGCGGTCAAGCGCTTCCAGCAGAGCCGCGGGTTGCCGGCCGACGGGGTATGCGGTGCCGGCACCTGGGCCGCACTGGTCGAGGCCGGGCATCGTCTCGGGGATCGGCTGCTGTACCTCCGCACGCCCTACCAGCGCGGCGACGACGTGGCCGACCTCCAACGGCGTCTGGGAGCTCTGGGCTTCTCCGCGGGTCGGGTCGACGGGATCCTGGGTCCCGACACCGCCGCCGCCATCGGCGCTCTGCAGGAGAACGCCGGACTCACCGCCGACGGGATCTGCGGTCCCGACACCGTCGCGGTCCTGGACCGGATTCCCGCCGGTGACAGCCACAGCATGCAGATGCTGCTCGAGCGGGAACGACTGCGCAGCAGGCCGCGGCTGCTGCGCGCCGCTCCGATCGCGCTCGCCGGCGCTGATTCGCTCGTCGTGGCCGCGGCGCGAGTGCTGCGCCGCCGGGGAGCCAGCGTGCTCGTCCTGGCACAACGCGAGGGCTCAGAGGTGGCGGCGGCGGCGAACGAACTCGACACCTCGGTGCTCCTCGACGTCCAACTGGCGGACGGGCCCGGCTGCGCGACGTTCTACTTCGAGACCGCCGGCTTCACCTCCAGCGGTGGCAAGCGCCTAGCGGAGATGTTGGCCGCCGCGTTGGGCGGCGTGCTGGACGTGCCGGGAACGGCCGCCGGGATGCGCCTCCCGCTCCTGCGCGAGAGCCGGATGCCGGCGGTGGCCTGCCAACTCGGATCGCCGGCGGTCGTGGTCGAGCAGCAGGCAGCCCTTGCCGAACAGATCGCGCAGTGCCTGGCCGACTGGATCGCGGCACCGCTCTGAGCGGTATACGAACACCTGTTCGTATACCGCGGCAGCGGGGCGCTCCCGCGGTCAGCGCGTTACCAAGTGGTAGATGCGTTCGAGATCGTCCAGATCAGCGAACTCCACCGTCAGACGACCCTTGCGCTCACCGATCTCCACGCGCACCACCGTCGAGAGGAACTCCGCCAGCAAGTTCTCGAGTTCCAACAATGCCGACTCGCTGACTGCGCTGCCGTCGCTCTGCTCGTCGGATTCCGGTGCCCGCTTCGCAGACCCGTCGGCGGCGGCAATCTGCCCGGTTCCCAGAGGTGACCGCAGATGGTCCTCCAACTGGCGCACCGACCAACCTTCACGAACGATCTGGCGCGCCAGGCCCACCTGCTCGGCGGAATCGGCGATGCCCACGAGTGCCCGGCCGTGGCCGGCCGAGAGACGGCGGGAGGCAATGAGTTCCTGTACCTCGCCGGGCAGTTGCAGGAGACGGGTCGTGTTGGTAACCGCCGCCCGGCTGCGGCCCACCCGGTTCGCCACCGCCTGCTGGGTGAGTCCGAAGTCCTGCTGCAGCTGAAGGAACGCGGCGGCTTCCTCCAACGGGTTCAGATCCTCCCGGTGGAGGTTCTCGACAAGCGCCTCCTCGAGCGACTCCTGGTCCTCAACCGACCGGACAAGCGCCGGGATCGTCTGTAGGCCGGCACGCTTGGCTGCCCGCCAGCGCCGCTCACCGGCGATCAACTCGAAGCGGTCTGTCTCAACCTGTCTCACCAGAATCGGCTGCAGCAGGCCGATCCGCCCGATCGAATCGGCGAGCGCGTCGAGCGGTTCGTCATCGAAGTGGGCCCGCGGCTGGTTCGTATTGGGCACGATGCTGGAGACCGCAATCTCGCGATAGCCGCCCGCGACGCGGCCGCCGGTCGGTATGAGAGCGCCCAGGCCGCGCCCCAGGCCGCGTTCACCGTGCGCCATTGGCCTCGAACTCCTTGGCCAGAATGCGATACGTCAGCGCAGCCCGCGAACGCGGCGAGAATACCGTAATGGGCAGGCCCCGCGCCGGAGCTTCCGCAAGGCGCACCGACCTCGGGATCACGGTGTGGCAGACGCGTTCGTCGTAGAGGCTGCGTACCTCCTGGGAGACCTGCCGGGACAGGTTCGTCCTGCTGTCGTACATGACGAGCAGCAACCTGGACACGCTCAGCTCAGGATTCAGATGCCGGCGAATCTGGTCCACGTGTATCGTCAGCTGCGCGAGCCCCTCGAGGGCGAAGTACTCGCATTGGATCGGTACGAGAACCTCGCGCACCGCCGTCAGCGCGTTCACCGCCAGTAACCCGAGAGCCGGCGGGCAGTCCACGAAGAGGTAGTCGAACTGCCCGATGACGGGCCCCAGCGCCGCAGCAAGACGCCGCTCCCGGTTGAAAGCCGACTGCAATTCGATCTCGGCGCCTGCCAGATCCAGGTGCGATGGGACAGCCATCAGGCCCTCGACAGGCGTCGAGACGATGCACTCGACCATCGACTTTCCATCCAGCAGGACGTCGTAGACCGAGACCGTGAGGTCCCGGGGATCGAGGCCGATGCCTGTGGTGGCGTTCGCCTGGGGATCCATGTCCACCACCAGCACACGACGCCCCAACTCGGCAAGAGCAGCAGCGAGGTTGATCGCCGTCGTGGTCTTCCCGACGCCGCCCTTCTGGTTGGCGACGGCGATCGTGCGGCATTCAGACGTCACAGGAGTAACACCTCCAACAGGGCCGGCTCCTCACGAGTCTAACCGCCGGGCCCTCGCCGGAGGGTGATGTTTCACGTGAAACACAGGGTTCGGAGCACACGGCCGTCGGCGGCGGGCCGGCAACGTCGAACGTGCTCTAGTAGAGAGGGTTGCGCCGCATCGCGGCAGGCCGACGTGGAAAGCGATCCTCGTGCGGCGTCACCTTCCGGAGTTCAGCGAAACGCGGCCCGGTTCCGGTCGTGTGCAGTTCCAGACCCAGCCGCGTCAGGGGCACGGACGGCCAGCGGGTCGCCGTCTCGTGCTCCGGCTCGCTCACGACAAGGCGTCCTCCGAGCGCCAGGAAGCCCGTGGCGCACTCGGCGGTGAGCGGCGGTGGCCCGAATGCCCTGGCGACCACCAGTGCAAATGCTCCCGCCAGCGTCACCTCACGCGCCAGTTCGGCCGCCTCGCCGCGCCGGAAAGACACCCGCTCGGCCATGTCCAACACGCCGATCGCCCACCGGACGAAGCTCTCACTGCGCACCCGCCGGTCGGTCAGCAGCCACCGTGTGGCCGGCCAGCAGGTTGCCATGACGAGCCCGGGCAGGCCCGCGCCGGTTCCCAGATCCAAGCAGCGGCTCTCGCCGGGATCGGTGAGTTGCCGTGTGATCGCCGCGGCGTGCATCCACTCCTGTCGGGGCGTTGTGGCGCGACCGAGCAGGCCCTGCTCCTGCGCGCGCTCGAATACCGGATCGAGGCGATCCGCCGCGGGCGAGAGTGCGGCTGCGTCGGACCCCAGGTCAGCCCCCCGGGCGCACCACGACGCGCCGACGGGGCTCCTCCCCTTCCGATGCGGTCTCCACACCGGTCAATTCCACGATGGCGTCATGCACGATCTTGCGGTCCACCGCGTTCATCGGCTCAAGGATCCTCGGCTGCCCGGTCTCGACGACTTCGGCGGCGATGCGCCGCGCGAAGGACTCCAGCGCCTCCTTCCGGCGTCGCTTGTACCCGCCGACCTCCAATCGCACCTTGCTGGAACGACGCCCCTGCGCCCTTCGCTGCACCACAACCCGCAGAAGCTCCTCGATGGCGGCCAGCGTCGTGCCGCGCCGGCCGATCAGCAACCCCACCTCGTCGCCGTCGACGGCCACCTCGAGAGCGCCGTCGTCAGTACGCGTCGTCGTCACCGACGCATCCACTCCGAACGCCTCGATGAGGCCCACCGCGAACGAGCGAAGCAGTTCTTCCTCGTTCGCCAAGTCCAATCCGTCCTCTCCGCCATTGGCGTCAACCGTGTTCATCTTCTCTCCTCTGCCCTTCGATCTGGACGCTGCCGTTGATTTCTGTGTGCGGCCCTTGGGCGCAGTTGCCGACGCCCGGCGCTCGGGCCGCTTCTCCTTCGTCTCCGGCGCGCGCCGCTCGCCGCCGCTGCGTGCGTCGTTGGACGATGGTTGCTTCTCCCGACCGGACTTCTGCTTCCGCTCCCCGCTACGGGCACGCCGCTGCCGGCCACGGCGATCCGGCGGGGTCTCCACACGAGGCATGACCCGGGCTCTTACCTGCGCATTGGCCCGGCCGAGTCCCAGCAGGCCGCGCTGCGGTTCCGCGAGTACCTCGAACTCGGCCTCCCGCTCGTCGACGCCGAGCTCGTCGAGGGCCGCCTCCTTGGCGTCCGCGACCGTACGCGCCTCCGTCACTATCCACTCCATAGGCCTCTCACTTCTTGTAGCGCTTGCTCCGCTGCTGCTTCGCGCCCTTCGGTGTGACGCGACTCGGCACGGGTTTCGGCGGCGGTGTGTCCTTTTTCTTCGAACGCCTGTTCGTTCCTTCGCTCTTGCGGCGGTCCGGCCGTGTGACCTGCGTGCGCGCTGCACCGGGCTTGCCCGTCGCCCGAGACGACGGCTCACGCGCCGGCCGTGGCGGTGCTGCCTTGGCTGCCGGTGGAACGGACTTCGGCTTTGGCGCAGCCCCGCTCACCGGACGCTCCCGGCCATGCCGTCGCGGATCGGGAGGGCTGGCAAGGCCCAGTCGCTCCGCCAACCCGCGTGGCGCCTCGGGCCGGCGGACCGGTTCCGGTTCCGGTTCCTCGCCGCGCTCGACCGCCTCTTCCGCCGCCTTGCGGGCGGCTTCCTCTTCGGCAAACGGTCGGTACAGCTTCCGCGTGATCATCGCCTGCTGCCCGATGCGAATGACGCTCTGCGCGTTGTAGTACAGCACCAGCCCCGCCGACAGGCTGAACGAGATGATCGGCAGCATGATCGGGATGATTCGCATCATCATGCGTGCCTGGGGCGTCTGCTCGTCGGCGGACATCCGCCCGCTGATCTGACGCTGCTGGTAGTAGCCGAGGCCCGCCACCAGGACGATCATCCCGAGGTACGGCAGCCCCGTCACGAAGGAGTTCCCCAGTGCGGAACTGGCGGTCTCCGCCAGGTCCAAGCCCCAGCCCCGCATCTCGGTGCTGACCACCAGGTCCTGGTAGAGCCGGCTGTCGGGGTTCAGGTAGTCCGGATTGAACGTCTGTTTGGGTGCGCTGGTCAGCTGCGGCGCGCATTCGGTGCCAGGAGACGCCGCGCAGGTCGCGGCCGCCTGCCCGGACGACCAGCCCAGCACCGAGGTCCGCCGTGTCAAGCCGCGCAGCACGTAGAAGAGCGAGATGAAGATCGGCGACTGCATCAACAGCGGCAGGCATCCGCCCAGCGGATTGACGCTGTTGGACCGGTACAGCGCCATGACCTCCTCGTTCATCCTCTGACGGTCGTGGCGGTACTCCGCTTGCAGCCGCTTGACCTCCGGAGCCAGACGCCGCATGGCCAGCATCGACTTGGTGCTGCGGATCGTGACGGGCGTGAGGATCGTCATCACGCACACCGTCAGCAGCACGATTGCCCCCGAATAGCTCGGCCACACGTCGTAGAAGAACGAGAGCACGCGCGCCACCAGCGTCATCAGGGGATTGAACGCCCGACCGATTGCGTCGAACATCAGGCAGCGCCCTCAGTTGTGATCGGCTCGCCGCGCCGCGGCGGCACCGGATCAACCCCGTACGGCCCGAGCGGATGGCACTTCAACAGCCTTCGGGCGGCGTAGCAGCAGCCGCGCCAGGCACCGTGGGTCCGGACCGCTTCCAGGGCGTACGCCGAGCAGGTCGGCAGGAAGCGGCATCGGGGCGGGCGCACCGCGCTGAACGCCTGGTAGAGGCGGATCGCCCCGACGAGTGAACGTCTCGGGAGGCTCACGGCGCGTCCCCACCCTCGACGATGCGCTCCAGCAGGCGCTCGGCGTCCTGCTGCAATCGGGCGAAACCGGCGGTGCCGGCGGTGCGGCGCGCCCGGATCAGATAGGCGCCGCTCGGAAGGGCCGGCAGACGGGCGGGATCAGCCAACTCACGCATCACAGCGCGCAACCGTCGCCGCAGGCGGTTCCGTACCACCGCCGAGCCGGTGCTGCGAGACACGGCGAACGCCACCCGCGGTGGGTCGCCGCCCCCGTCGAGGAGATAGCGGATCTCGAGTAGTCCATGACGGACGACTCGACCATCCCGGCGAAGCCGCTCGAATGTCGTCCCGGCCCGGATTCGCCCGATCAGGCTGACAACCTCTGGCGACCGCGCCGCCGCCTCGCCCTCAGAACAGCCCGGCCACCGCGACTGCTCATCCGCTTCCGGAACCCGTGCCGCCGAGACCGGCGACGTACATTCGGCTGGTACGTCCGCTTCACTTCCGTTCCTCCTTGCGCCGGGCCAACCCACTCCTGCCGATGCACACGCAACGAGTGGCTCCCGCGCGCCGGATCCTCGGGCCGGGTGCCGCGAGGACCGTCGAGACAAGTGGTCCGGACAGGCGACCGGACACAACTCGACCGTCTCACGCTACGGGGACACGATGGCCGCCACAACCGAGCCGCTCGGACGCTTCGGCCCGCGCCCGCGGCGTACTCATCCGACGACTTCCACGCTCATGGTCGGCGTCACGAAAAAAATTAAAGAAATCACGCAGAAAGCACTTGAATCAATTTCTGCCGCCAACACGCGCCGAACCGTGCGGCTAGATTGCCCGCCACGACGAACACCGCAGGCCCGTCAAGCAGCCGACCAGTGTGACCACTCGCCCTCCGCCGACAGTTGGAGCCGGTAAGGCGGTCCCCATCAGAACTGAGCCGCAACCGTGAACGACCCAGCGCATCTGTGGAGCGCATGCGCGACCACGATCCAGAACCACGTCTCCGATGCCGTCTGGCACTCGACGTTCCGGGACATCCGACCGTACGATCTGACGAGCGACGGCCTGCGCGTCCACGTCCCCAGCAGCATCGCCCGGGACAAGATCGAGCGGCGCTACCGGCATCTCATCGAGGACGTTCTCACGGAGATCACCGGCCAGCCACTGACGCTGCTCATCGACATCGAACCCGTCTCGCTCGAGCCCGCCGACCCCCTGGCGCTCGAGGAGTTACTGCTGCCCGCCGCCGAGGACACGACCGCCGTCCGCCGGATCGAGGAGCCCCGCCAGGTAACGGCGCCCGCCGGCGCTGAGGGACTCTTCGCCGATGAGCCGCTCAACCCGCGGTACAAGTTCGAGCATTTCGTCTGCGGTCCCTCCAACTCCTTCGCGCAAGCCGCCGCGTTCCAGGTCGCCGAACAGCCGGGCAAGGTGTACAACCCCCTGTTCATCTACGGCGGCGCAGGCCTCGGGAAGACGCACCTGCTCCATGCGATTGCCCACTACGTGAATGAGCACTACCCGGCATCGCTCGTGCGCCTGGTGTCCACCGAGACCTTCCTGAATCGTTTCGTCTACGCCATCCGGTCCAACCAACTTCCCGCCTTCAAGGATTACTACCGGCGCCTCGACGTGCTGCTGGTGGACGACGCCCAGTTCTTCGCCGGCAAGGAAGGTCTCCAGGAGGAGTTCTTCCACACGTTCAACACGCTTTACGAGACCAGCAGCCTGCTCGTCATCACCTGCGACCGGCCACCTGACTCGATTCCGACACTCGAGGACCGCCTGCGCAGCCGGTTCAAGATGGGGCTCATCACGGACATCCAGCCACCCAATATCGAGACCCGACTCGCCATCCTCGAGCACCGCGTACCCGAGGAATGCCGTCACCTGCTGTCCAACAAGGTGCTCGAACTGATCGCCGAGCGTGTGACCAACAACATCCGCGAACTCGAGGGAGCGTTGACCCGGGTCTGCGCGTTCGCCACGCTCAACCGCCAGGAGATCTCCGTCCCGACTGCCCAGGAGCTGCTGCGCGACGTCTTCACACCGCAGAAGCAGCAGGTCGTCATGCCCGTACACATTATGAACGCGTGTTCGAGTATGTTCGGCATCTCAGTCGAGGAGATCGTCGGCACGAGCCGGCGTCGCCAGCTGGTCACGGCACGGCACATCGCTATGTACGTGATGCGAGAACTCACCGACCTCAGCTTCCCGGCGATTGCAACCGAATTCGGCGACCGCGACCACACCACGGTCATTCACGCTGTGAACAAGATCAAGCAGATGATGTCAGAAAAGCAGCAGGTCTACGAACAAGTCACTCAACTTACCCGTATGCTGCGCAGCAACGTCGGGAGTGCCGCGTAGCCCCGGCGGCTTTGGGGAATCCTGTGCACAACCGACGGGCAACATCTTACGGATCACCACCGCTTCCGCCGGTGACCGTCTGCTCGCCGCTCGCCGCTCGGGAAAAGCGGGCATGGCCTCCACAGACAGCCGGCCGGCTGACCTGCGCCGCGAGCGCGAAATGCACAATCCCCAGCCCTACTACCACTACAAACTCATGTACAACAAGAACCTGAGTGAAGGACGGAACCTGTGAAGTTCAAATGCGAACGGGACACGCTCATCAGCGCCCTCAGCAGAGCCGGTCGCGCCGTGACGACCAAGGCCGGACCTGTCGTGGGTCTGTCGGGAGTCCTGCTCGAGTTGTCCGGCGACAGTTTGTCCGTTACCGGAAGCGATGTCGACCTGACGATCGCGGACCGGATCACCGTCAGCGGCAGCGAGAACGGCGCCGCGCTGGTCCAGGCCCGTCTGCTGACCGACATCGTCCGTTCGTTGGATCTGGGAGCGGTGGAGATGGAGTTCGAGGATCAGGCGCTGAGCGTGCGCGCCGGTCGCTCGGAGTTCTCGCTGCGGACGATGCCGGCGTCGGATTTCCCGCGGATCCCATTGCTCGGCGAGGCCACCGTCACCGTGGACGGCCAGGCGTTGGTGGGTGGGCTGCGGCAGGTGGTGTCGGCCGCCGGCCGCGACGAGTCGCGTCCGGTTCTGACGGGAGTGTTGCTGACGGCGTTCGGTGGCGGCTTGCGAGTCGTGGCGACCGACTCGTACCGGTTGGCGCAGCGGGATCTCACCAGTGTGTCGATGGAGGTCGGCGAGAAGGGCGTGCTGGTGCCGTCACGGGCGCTGGAGGAGGTCAGCCGGCTGGTCGTCGGCGACGTGCGCGTCGGCGTCCAACTCGACGACAACACCGTGCTGTTCGAAGTCGGTGAGACGCGCCTGTCGGCGCGCCTGATCAATGGGGACTTTCCGAGCTACGAGGGCCTCATCCCGACCGATCACCCCAACCGGTTGCTGACGAACCGGCAGAACCTGCTCGATGCCATCCGCCGTGTTCGCCTGCTGGCCCTGGAGCAGGTGCCGATGCGAGTGAGCATGCAGACCGGCGGATTGACGTTGTCCGCACGCGCCCAGGACGTAGGCGAGGCCACGGAGGAGGTGGCCGCCTCGTATGAAGGTGAGGACTTGGTCATCGCCTTCAACGCGCAGTACCTGCACGACGGTGTGGAGGCGCTCGACTGTGAGGAGATCGCGTTGCTCACCGCCGACAAGTTGAAGCCGGCGCTGCTGCGCACCCCGGAGGAGGACGACTTCCTGTACGTCCTCATGCCGCTGCGCATCACCTGAGGAGGCGCGCTGCTTCGCTGGCTGGAGGTCACTGACTTCCGTCTGCACAAGAGTGTCGCGCTCCAGCCCGCAGAGGGCTTGACGATCGTTCGCGGCCCCAACGGGTCGGGGAAGACGTCGCTCCTGGAGGCGGCGGGCTACCTGGGCACGCTGTCGTCGTTTCGTGGAGCCGGAACGGCTGACCTCGTCCGGGCCGGCGCCTCCCAGGCGGTGCTGCGCGGGGAGTTCGAGGTGGCCGGTCGCCGGCTGCTGGTGGAGATCGAGCTCCGGCCGGCAGCGGGCCGCAACCGGACCCAGGTGAACCGTCAGGCCCTACGCCGGGCCGCGGAACTCCAGGAGCACGTTCCGGTGCTGACCTTCCAGCCCGACGATCTCCTGGTGGTCAAGGGTTCTCCCGGCGCACGCCGCGATGCAATCGACGGCGCGATCGTCAGCTTGCGGCCCCGCACCGCCGAGGATCGTCGGCGCCTGGCCGCCTGCCTGCGGCAGCGCAATGCCCTGCTGCGCCAGATCGGCCCCGGGCATCGCATGGACGCCGACAGCGCTCGCTCACTCGACATCTGGGACGATCGGCTCGCGGCGGCGGGCGAGGTGTGGGCGGGGCATCGGCAGGGCGCGGTCCGCGAACTTCAGCCGCGCATGGAGCGTCTCTTCCGGGAACTCAGCGGTGACAGCTCGAGTGCCGTGGAGATGTCGTACGAACCGGCCTGGCTGGCTGCGGGGCTCCAGGCCGCCCTGAAGGAGGCTCGCGGCGAGGACCTGCAGCGCGCGGTCACGACTGTCGGTCCGCACCGCGATGACCTGGACTGGCGGCTTGACCGCCTGCCGGCCCGAACGCACGCTTCGCAGGGCAACCAGAGGTGCCTTTCCCTCGCCCTGCGCCTGGCACTGCACGAGACGATGACTGCGGCGTCCGGCGTACCCCCGCTCCTGTTGCTGGACGACGTCTTCTCCGAGTTGGATCCCGAGCGCCAGGAGCGACTGCTGGCTTTGCTGCCGGCCGGGCAGATCCTGCTGGCGACCGCCGGAGAGGTTCCCCCGGCGGCACGCCCGGCACAGGTCTTGTGGGTCGAGGAGTTGCCGGCGGCCCCCGCGGCAACCCCATGAGCCGGGCATCCGGCAGCCGGCGCGGGCCGCGCCACGTCTCCGATGGCCTGAACCGGCTCTTGGGGGGGCTCGGCTCGCCTTCCGCGGATGTCCTGGTGGCCCTTTTCGAGCACTGGCCGGAGGTCGCCGGCCCCACACTCGCCGAGCGCGCCCGGCCGGCGCGCCTCGTCCACCGCCGGCTGACCGTCGATGTTGACGATCCGGCGCTGGCTGCGCAGGTGCGTTTGCTGGAGAGCGAATTGCTGGCCCGTCTGGCCGAGCGGCTGGGCCACGGGAAAGTGCAGTTCATTCGCCCGAGGGTCGCTGGCAGAAGCAACCGGGACGGGCGGCGGAGGCGGTAGAATGACACTGGCCGAGAACAGCCGGCGGCCGGCACCACCGGTGCATGCGCTGCTCCGCCCCGGGGCGCGCGACACGGCCTCCCAGAGGCCCCGAGAACGACCGGTACCGGACGGAGACGCTTTCGAATGGTTGATAGGGCCGAGTCCTACGAAGCAGCTGACATCACCGTTCTCGAAGGTCTGGAGGCTGTACGCCGCCGACCCGGGATGTACATCGGGTCGACCGGGCCCACGGGTCTGCACCACCTGGTCTACGAGGTGGTGGACAACGCGGTGGACGAGGCGATGGCGGGTCACTGCAGCGAGGTGGACGTCACCCTCCACGCCGACGGGTCCTGTGAGGTAGTCGACGACGGTCGGGGCATCCCCACGGGTCCCCATCCCGACATGCCCGAGCAGTCGGCGCTGGAAGTGGTCATGACGACGCTGCACGCCGGCGGCAAGTTCGGCGGCAGCGGCTACAAGGTGTCCGGCGGGCTGCACGGTGTGGGCGTCTCGGTCGTCAACGCACTGTCGCGGCGCCTGCAGGCGGAGGTGCGGCGCGACGGCGCTCGCTGGGCGATGTGTTTCACCGACGGCGGCAATATCGAGACGCCTCTGCAGCAGGTCGAGGAGTTGCCCGAGGGCAACCCCACCGGCACGACGGTTCGCTTCTGGCCGGATCCGACGATTTTCGACGAGGTGGCCTTCCATGCCGACCGGCTCGCGGAGCGCCTGCAGGTGATGGCCTTCTTGAACGCCGGCCTGCGGATTCGCTTTCGTGACCTGCGGGCCCAGCCGACCCAGCCGACCCAGCCGGCCCAGGCGGCGTCGCGCTGGACCACCTACCGCTACACGGGGGGGATCGAGGACTTCGTCCGCCACGTGAACGCCTCCAAGGAGTCCCTCTTCGACGAGGTGGGCTACTTCGCCCAGGAGGAGTCCGACCAGGAGGTGGAGGTCGCATTCCAGTGGAGCACCGCCTACAACACCGACGGGCTCTACTCCTTCGCCAACGGCATCACCACGACCGAGGGCGGGATGCACGAGGAGGGGTTTCGCAAGGCCCTCACCGGGGCGGTCAACCGCTACGCCGACCGCAAGGGTCTCCTGCGCGGCGTGGACAATCTGCAGGGCGAGGACATCAGGGAAGGCCTCACGGCGATCGTCAGCGTGCGCCTGCGCGAGCCCCAGTTCGAGGGTCAGACCAAGAGCAAGCTGGGGAACGTCCCGATCCGCGCGCTGGTCGAGCGGGCCACCAACCGCCATCTGGGCGACTGGCTGGAGGAACATCCCACCGAGGCGCGCCGCATCGTCACCAAGGCCGTCGAGGCCTCGCGTGCTCGCGAGGCCGCCCGCGCGGCCCGCGAGGCCACCCGCCGCAAGTCGGCTCTGAACGGGGCCGGGCTGCCGGGCAAGCTCACTGACTGCATGTCCGGGGACATCGACGAGAACGAGTTGTACATCGTGGAGGGTGACTCCGCCGGCGGGTCGGCCAAGAAGGCCCGCGATCCCCGCACCATGGCCGTGCTGCCCATCAGGGGCAAGATCCTCAACGTCGAGCGGGCTCGCGTCGACCGGATGCTGCGCAACAGCGAGATCGCGGCGCTCATCAGCGCCATCGGCGCGGGTTTCGGTGCTCCCGACGGGGACAACGCCGAGAGTGCCGCCGATGCCGCTGATGGCAATGGGCGCCGAGGGGCCAACGGCAGTGGCAATGACGGCAACGGCGGGTTCGACATCAACAAGCTGCGCTACGGCAAGGTCATCCTGCTCTGCGACGCCGACGTGGACGGCAGCCACATCCGGACGCTGTTGCTGACCTTCCTGTTCCGTCAGATGAAGCCGCTGATCGAGGAAGGGCACGTCTACATCGCCCAGCCGCCGCTGTACTCCACCGAAGTGGGCCGCGACAAGGTGTACCTGAAGGACGATCGGGCCAAGGCTGATTTCCTCGCCGCTCACCCGAAGCATCGCAACGAGTTCCAGCGCCTCAAGGGCCTCGGCGAGATGGACGCCGACGAACTCTGGGAGACGACCCTCGATCCGGCCCGACGCACCCTCCTGCGCGTCGGTGTCGAGGAGGCCTCGGTCGCCGCCACCGTCTTCTCCCAGCTGATGGGTGATGACGTGGAGGGACGCAAGTCGTTCATCCAGGCGAACGCGGGCGACGTGCGCTTCCTCGACATCTGAACGGCGTGAGCGGCAAACCGCCGGACGGTCCAATCGAGGACGTGACACCTTCCGCCGCGGCCGGCGACGGGGTCGAGACCATCGAGATCCAGACCGAGATGGAGCAGTCCTTCCTGGACTACGCCATGTCGGTCATCGTGGCTCGCGCCCTGCCTGACGTGCGCGACGGTCTCAAGCCGGTCCATCGGCGGATCCTGTGGTCGATGGCGTCCAACGGGCTTCGCCACGACAGGGGTCACGTGAAGTGCGCCACCGTGGTCGGCGACGTGATCGCGCGTTATCACCCCCACGGCGACACAGCCGTGTATGACGCCCTGGTGCGCATGGGCCAGGATTTCAGCCTGCGGCATCTGCTGATCGATCCTCACGGCAACTTCGGCTCACCGGCCGACCCGCCGGCTGCCTACCGCTACACCGAGTGCCGCCTGTCGGAGCTCAGCGGCGCCATGTTGGCCGGACTCGACGAGGAGACGGTGGACTTCGTCGCCAACTTCGACGGTCGCCACCGCGAACCCGAAGTGCTGCCGTCGCGTTTCCCGAATCTGCTGGTGAACGGCAGCCAGGGAATCGCCGTGGGGATGGCGACCAACATCCCGCCGCACAACTTCGGCGAGATCGCCGATGCCGTGCTGCACCTGCTCGCGCACCCCGACGCCACTGTTGAAGAACTCATGCAGTTCGTGCGCGGCCCGGACTTCCCCACCGGCGGGCAGATCCTGGGCCGTTCGGGGATCGAGGAGGCCTACCGGACCGGGCGCGGCACGCTGCGCCTGCGCGGGCAGGCGGAGATCGCCACCGAAGGACGCGCCACCCGCATCGTCGTCAGCCAGATCCCCTACCAGGTCAGCGTGGAGGCCATCGAGCGCCGTGCCGCCCACCTGGTGGAGACCAAGGTACTGACGGGTATCAGGGACATCCGCAACGAGTCGGCCAAGGGGCGGACCCGGCTGGTCTTCGAGTTGACGCGTGACGCCCCGGCATTGGTCATCCTGAACAACCTCTACAAGCACACCCCGCTGCAGGTGTCGTTCTCGGTGAACATAGTGGCGCTCGTCGACGGAGTGCCGCGCACGCTCAGCCTGGCCGAGTTGCTTCGGGCGTACGTGGCCCACCAGGTCGAAGTCGTGCGGCGCCGCTCGGAGTTCCGCCTCGCGCGGGCGACCGAGCGGGCACACATCGTCGAGGGCCTGCTGCGAGCGCTCGACATGCTGGACGAGGTGATCGCCCTCATCCGCTCATCGGACGACCGACCCGAGGCCCGCAGCGGCCTCATGGCCGAGCCCTTCGACTTCAGCGAGGTGCAGGCCAATCACATACTGGACACACCGCTCGGACGCCTCACCCGTCTGGGGCGCAGCGAGCTGGCTGCGGAGTTGGACGAGTTGCGTGCCACCATCGCCGAGCTGGAGGCCATCCTGGCCGACGAGTCGCGGCTGCGGGGGGTCATCCGCGGCGAGTTGTCGGCGCTGCGCGAGCAGTTCGTCGACGCCCGGCGCACCGAGTTGGCGATCGATCCGGGCGAGTTCGACATCGAGGACCTCATCGACGACGAGGACCTCGTGTTCATCATGACCGGCGGCGGCTACGTGAAGACCACCTCCGCCGATGCGTTCCGCACCCAGGGCCGCGGCGGGCGCGGCGTGGCGGGCGCCAAGCTTAAGGAAGGCGACTACATCAGCGCCGTCATCCACACCTCGGCGCACGCCTACCTGCTGTTCTTCACCAACCGCGGTCGTGTGCACCGGCTGCGGGCGCATCAGATCCCCATGGCTGGCCGCTCGGCGCGCGGTACCGCCGTCGTCAACCTGCTGCAGCTGGCGGAGGGGGAGCGGGTGGCGGCGGTGATCGACACCCGTGACTACGAGACCAACCCCTATCTGGTGTTCGCCACTCGCCGCGGCCGGGTGAAGAAGACCAAGTTCTCCGCGTACCAGAGCCGGTACCGGGGGCTGCGGGCCATCAACCTTCGCGATGATGACGAGTTGGTGCAGGTCCTGCCGTTCGGCGAGGGTGATCACGTCTGCCTCGTGACCCGGCGCGGCAACCTGCTGCGATTCACCTCCTCTGCCGAAGAGGTACGCGCCACCGGGCGGGAGACCCAGGGCGTGCAGGGGATGAGGATGCGCCAGCGCGACGAGGTGGTCGCCATGGTGCGTGAGCGGCCCGATCAGCAGCTGCTGATCGTGACCGACGAGGGATTCGGCAAGCGCACCGGCTTCGACGCCTTCACGTCGCGTCACCGCGGCGGGCTGGGCATGCGGGCGGTGCGGCTCGTGGAGCGGAAAGGCGAGGTGGTGGCAGCCCTCGGCGTCTCCGAGAGCGATGAGGTGATGGTGGTGGCGAGTGACGGCGTCGTCATCCGCCTGCCGGTGGCGGATGTCTCTGCGCAGGGCAGGGACGCCACCGGTGTCAAGGTCATGAAGATCGACGGCGACCGGAAGGTCAGCGCGGTCACGTTGGTTCCCCGCGAAGAACCCTGACGCTCCGCCGGCGACGGTCTCCCCGGTCGCTGGGCCGCGGCGGGGAAGGGGGCCAGATCATGCCTCTGGTGTTGCTGTGCGTCGTGGCCGTCGCCGCGGCCGGACTCGTGTTGGCGCAGCTGGCGGGGCGTGCGCAGTTGATGGCCCGTGCGCAGACCGCCGCGGACGCGGCCGCCTTGGCGGGGGCGGGGGACCGGCGCGGCGCCGCGGTCGAGTTGGCCGCGGCCAACGGGGCCGAACTCACCGGCTTCGAGGCGGACGGCAGTGTGGCTCGGGTGGAGGTGAGGCTCGGCGGCGAGGTCGCCGCGGCCGCGGCGGAGCGGTCGCCGCCGCCTGTGGCACCGGCGCTGGCGGCGGCGCTGGACCGGGCGAGTGAGATCCTGGGCAATGACGTCGCCGGCTCGGTTCGGCTGCTCGGCCCGCTGGGAGCGGGTGGGATCGAGGTGCCGCGATCGCTGGCAGTGCGACTGGCGGTGCTGAGTCATCGCACCGGGCTGTGCCGAGCCGGAAGTGGTCGTCCCGTACACTTCGTGCTGTGTCCGGGGATCCATCGGGACTGAGCCCCTCGGCCGCGCCGCCCGATGCCGGGCACCGGCGGGGAGCCGAAGCCGAGGAGCGGGGCGGTCGGCGGTCGGCCGGCGCGGCGCCGTCCGAGCGCTGGACGATGGGCGAACGCCGCCGCCGCCGCCGGCTGCAGATCCGCAGCGTGCGCCGGATCGTGCGTCGCGTCGAGCTCTGGTCGGTGCTGAAGCTGTCGCTGATCCTGTATCTCTGCCTGTGGGCGGTGCTGCTGGTGGCAGCGTTGATCTTGTGGAGCGCGGTGGACTCGACCGGCCTGATCGACCGCATCGAAGCGTTCGTGACGCAGATCTTCGGGCTCGAGAGCTTCGAGTTCGTGCCGGGGCAGATCTTCCGGGTGTACGCCCTGGCCAGCCTGGTGATGGCGTTCCTCGCCACGGTGTTCAACGTCATGGCGGCCGTCCTCTTCAATCTCATCAGCGAGCTGGTGGGCGGCCTGCGGATCATGCTCGTGGAGGAGGAGTCGACGCGCTTCCGCCCGCCACGTGCCCGCCCCCGGCCGCTGCGGGATCGGGTGCCGTCCAGGGGACCGGTCAGGTCACACCGCTGAGCGCTCCGGCGGCCGCCGCCGGTGGGCGCCGGGTGGGGCGGCGCTAGCGTTGAGTCTTCCGGGGCTATAGCTCAGTCGGTTAGAGCGCACCCCTGATAAGGGTGAGGTCGCTGGTTCGATTCCAGCTAGCCCCACGCGGTCGCTAGAGTCGCCGTTGTGCGCGACGTGTTCGGGCGGATGGCGACGTTCGTTCTGGCCGCCCTGGCGATCCTCGTCATGGACCGGATCATGCGGATCTGCACCGAGGTCCAGCCGGCCCGCCAGGGAGGCTGGCGACCGTTGCGCGGTCCGGGCCTGACCTGAACCGCCGCGCCCGCGGGCTGGAGCGGATGCGTCTCGGGGTCGTCGGCACCGGTGCGGTCGGGGCGCGCCTCGCCCGGATTCTCGCCGCCGCCGAGGGCGTGGAGTCCGTGGCGGTGTGTGGGCGGAGTCCGGCCTCGGCCGCCGAGGTCGTGCGTGCGGTTCCTGGCACGATTGCCGCCGGTCTGGGGGACTTGCAGCGCGCTGATGCCGCGGTGCTGGCGACGCCGTCGGGCACGCAGTGGCCCATGGCGGTCCAGCTGGTCCGGGCCGGTGTGGCGGTCGTGTCGGTCTCTGGAGATCCGGGCGAGGTCCGGGGACTGCTGGCACTGGACGCCACGGCACGCGAGCGGGGGGTGCCGGTCGTGCTGGGGGCGGCCTTCTCGCCCGGGTTGACGTGCGTGCTGGCGGCTCACGCCGCCGGCTGGTTCGACACGGTGATTGCGGTTCACGTCGCCCGCCAGGGCACGGGCGGGCCGGCCTGCGCTCGCCGCTACCACGCGGCGCTGGGCCGCAGTGCCTGGATCTGGCTCGACGGCAGTTGGGTACGCCGTCGCGGCGGTTCGGGCCGCGAGTTGTGCTGGTTCCCCGACCCGGTCGGCCCGGCGGACTGCTATTTCGGCGCGCTCGCCGAGCCGCAGCTCCTGAACCGCCTGTTCCCGGACGCGACGACCCTCACAGCTCGGCGGGCCGCCGATCGTCAGGATCGGCTGACATCGCATCTCCCCATGCTCACACCCCCGTATGCGGAGGGCGGCCTCGGGGCTGTGCGGGTGGCTGTCAGCGGAACGCTGCAGGGCGAGAGCGCCCAGCGAGTGCTGGGCGTGGCGCACAATCCCGCTGCGGCCACTGCCGCGGTGGCCGCCACGGCAGTCCTGTCACTGGCGGCCGGCAGGGCGCGCCGTCGCGGCGCCATGGGGCTGGCGGAAGCGCTCGCGCCCTTGAGCTTCCTGAGCGCCTTGACCGAGCGGGGGATTACTCCCGTGCTCTTCGAGGGCGTCGGCCTCTAGACGTCACCGCGTCAGCAGCCGCACGACCGCGTCGTGCACGTGGCCGTTGGTGGACACCACGTCGCCTGCCTGCGGCAATGGGGCGCCGTCGTAGTCCGTGATGGTTCCGCCCGCCTCCGGAACGATGACGAGCATCGGGGCGACGTCCCACAGGGCCAGGCCGGCGTCGAGCATGATCTCCGCTCGCCCGGTGGCCAGCAGCACGTACCCGTAGCCGTCGCCCCAGGTCCGAACGAGCGGGCCGGGTTCCAGCAGCAGGCGGAGCCCCCGTTCCGGTAGGTACTCGATGCCGCTGGTCACCAGGTAGGACTCCTCGAGGTGCCCGGTGTCGCTTACCCGGGCGGGGCGCACCTCTCCGGCGTAGTTGTGTTCGGCGCCGAGGCCCCGGCCGGCGGCGACGGACTCGCTCAGCGGCGGGACGTGAGCGACTCCGACGGCGGGTCCGACCTCGTCGATCAGCGCCAGCAGGGTTGTGAAGAGGGGCACGCCGCGCACGAAGCTGCGTGTCCCGTCGATGGGATCGATCACCCAGCTTCTGCCACTGCTGCCCTCGACGTTGCCGAACTCCTCGCCGATGACGGCGTCGTCGGGGTAGCGCCGGGCCAGTTCGAGCCGCAGGAACTCCTCGGCGGCCCGGTCGGCCTCGGTGACCGGGCTGCCGTCGGTCTTGGTCCGGCTGGTCAGGCTGCGAGGCGAGAACCACCGCATCGCCACCTGCCCGGCCCGCGCCGCCAGTTCGGTGGCCTCCGAAACCAGTTCGGCGTCGACCGCCCGGGCAGAAGTCACGACCGCAGGCTAACGGTGCGGCACCGCAGCACTGGTCGGCGACGGGTTGCGGTGCACGGCCCGTGCGGGCGGTCCGAGCCGTTTGGCCATGGCGGCGACCGCGGGCCCGCGGACCGCCACGAGCGCGCTCGGAGGGACTCGAACCCCCAACCTTCTGATCCGTAGTCAGATGCTCTGTCCAAATTGAGCTACGAGCGCATGGGTGCCGGCCGACGGTGGCCGGACGGCGGTTCCCAAGTATGGCCCAGCGGCGGCGCTTTGGCTCGGCCGTGTCGGCGGAGGGAGGGGGATTCGAACCCCCGGGGTCGTGAAACCCAACGGTTTTCAAGACCGTCGCAATCGTCCGCTCTGCCATCCCTCCCGCGGCGAGGCTACCCGCGGTGGCCTCCTCAGTCGCTGAGGTGCTCCCGGATGTCGGCAAGCCACTTCTGTGCCCGCTGCCAGGCGGCGTCGGCGTCCCGCCGCGTGGCGTCGCCCTCTCGCCACGTGGCCGCCGGGTACGAGCCGAGGAACTTGACGTCGGCTTTCTTGGCTTGGATGTTCAGCAGGCTGTCGGCCAGGAGGTCGTCCGATATGTGCCCCTCGAGGTCTATGACGAAGCAGTAGTCCCCCAGTGCCTCTTTGGTTGGGCGAGATTCCAGCTTGGTGAGGTTGATGGATCGAGCGGCGAACTCGTGCAGGATGCCGGCCAGCGATCCCGGCACATCCTCGCGCTGGAAGATCACGATCGAGGTCTTGTCGTGACCCGTGGGTGCAGTGATGCCGGTCGCTGCCACCGCCACGAAGCGGGTGTGCTGCTCGTTGTCGTCACCGATGTCTGCCGCGAGTGACGCCAAGCGGTAGATCTCGGCAGCCCGGCCGGCTCCGATGGCGGCGGTATGCGGGGCGGCCTCCTCGGCAACGACGCGGACCGCCTCGGCGGTGGACGTGGCCGATTCGACGTTGGCGTGCGGGATGTTCGTTCGCAGGAACGTCCGGCACTGCGCGGTAGCCATCGGGAAGGACACGACCCGTCGTACATCGGCGAGTTCCGTTCCCGGAGGCGCCAGCAGGCTGAGTTGGACGGGTATGACGCTCTCGCGCTGGATGAGCAGTTCGGACTCCAGAGCCAGGTTGTCCAGGGTGACGTTCACCGACCCACCGAGGGAGTTCTCGATGGCGACGAAGCCGAAGTCCACGTCTCCGCAGGCGGCGGCCTCCAGCACGTCGGGGATCGTCGACATCGGTAGGTGGATGTCCTCGCAGAACGCCGGCTCCAGCCGCAGCGCTTCCTCGGTGAAAGTGCCTGGGGGTCCGAGGTAGGCGACGCGGCGGGGCGCCGCGGGACGGCGGGTCATGGGCGGCAAGGATACAGAAGCACCGGTAAGGTCGCCCTGTGGCACCGCGGTCGGCGTATTGCGGCCTCGGGTCACGGTGTCATCGGAGGTCGAAACAGTATGGACGAGGGCGTCTTGCGTGAGCTGCTCGCCGGCGTGCGGGCGGGGGAGATCCACCCCGACGAGGCCGTGCGGGAGCTCCGGCGTCTCCCATTCGGCGATCTGGGCTTTGCCAGGGTCGACCATCACCGGCGGCTGCGCTCACCGATCGGCGAGGTCGTGTACGGCCCGGGCAAGGAGCCTGGCGAGTGCGCCGCCATCGTGGCCGAGCTGCTGGCTGCGGGGTCGGGACCGGTCCTGCTGACCCGGGCGAGCGCGACCCAGGCGACCGCCGCCCTGGCCGCCAACCCGGGTGGGCGGGAGCATGGCTCGGTGATCGTCTGGCGTCCGGGGGAGCCGGTCCGGGCGAACGTCGTGATCGCCACCGCGGGCACCGCTGACGGGCCTGTGGCGGCCGAGTGTGACGCGGTCCTGGCGGCGCACGGTGTGGCAGCGCGGCGACTGAACGACGTGGGCGTGGCCGGAGTGCACCGCCTGCTCGTGGAGGTCGGCGCTTTGCAGGACGCCACCGCCGTGGTCGTCGTGGCAGGCATGGAGGGGGCTCTGCCGAGCGTGGTGGGAGGTCTCACCGCGGCTCCGGTCGTGGCCGTGCCCACCAGCACGGGGTACGGGGCCGCCTTCGAGGGCGTGACCGCGCTGCTGTCGATGCTGGCTTCGTGCGCCGCCGGGGTCACGGTCGTGGGCATCGACAACGGCTTCGGAGCGGCCGCTGCCGTGTTGCGAATGCTCGACGGTGCCGCTGGCCCGGCGTGAGTCGCCTGGCAGTGGAGGGCGGATGGACGATCCCGATCTGAGCCGACCGGCCGCCGCAGTTGACGCAGTCGTGCCGGCCGTGGCGTGGTTCAACTGCTTCTGCGGTGTCGCCGGCGACATGGCTCTGGGCGCGTTGGTGGATGCCGGCGCCGAGGTGGACGCGGTCCGCGACATCCTCGACGGCCTGACCCTGCCGGGTTGGGAACTCCTGGTGTCGCCGACTCTGCGGGGCGGGATCGCCGCCTCCGATGTCACCGTCAGGGTGTCGGAATCCGGCGTAGTGCGCACGGCGTCACACATCCTGGGTCTGATCGGCGATGCCGAGCTTCCCGAACGCGTGCGGCGCCGCGCCTTGGCGGTGTTCCGGGCACTGGCCACGACCGAGGCCCGCTTGCATGGCCGCCCCGTCGAGCAGGTGCACTTCCACGAGGTCGGCGGTCTGGACGCCATCGTCGACGTGGTCGGCACCTGCGCGGCGCTCGAGGCCCTGAATGTGTCCGAGGTGTACGTGAGTCCGATCGCGCAGGGCCAGGGAATGATCCGCAGCGCTCACGGCCACTTGCCCATCCCGGCGCCGGCGACCGTCGAGCTCCTGCGGGGCGCGCCGACATTCGGGACCGACGTTCCCCTCGAACTCACCACGCCCACCGGCGCGGCTCTGATGACGGCTCTGGCCTCGGGTTTCGGCGCGATGCCGGCGATGACGGTCTCGTCGGTCGGCTACGGCGCCGGCGACCGGGACCTGCAGGATCGGCCCAACGTGACCCAGGTCGTCATCGGGCGGAGCGAGGCGACGCTCAGCGCCGGCCAGGAGGTCCAGTTGCTCGAAACGAATGTGGACGACGTGACGGGCGAGATGCTCGCCTACACCACCGGGGCGCTGCTTCAGGCGGGGGCCCACGACGCCTGGATCACGCCGGTCGTCATGAAGAAAGGTCGCCCGGCCCACGTGGTCAGCGCGCTGGTTGATCCCGCGCTGGCTGCCACCGTCGCCGACGTGATGCTGACCGAGACCGGCAGCCTCGGCATTCGCGCCACGACGCTGCAACGCTGGCCCCGTTCGCGCGAGCAGGTCGAGGTACACGTCGACGGCCTGCGGGTTCGCCTGAAGGTTGCCCCGGGCCGGGTGAAGGTGGAGCACGACGATGCCGCCGCGGTGGCCGCCGCAACCGGCCGTCCCCTGCGCGAGGTCGTGGAGCTGGCCGTCGAAGCCTGGCAACGGCCGCACGCGGCCCCCGAACCGCCCGGGGAGTGAGCCTCCGGACAACTCGCCGCCCGTAGGCTCGCCTCCGTGGACGAGCGCTTCTACTTCCGGCAATTGCTTTCGGGCGCGGACTTCGCCCTCGGCGACGAGTTGGCCCGGCAGATGCGCAACTTCGTCTACCTGATCGGCGACCGGGAGACCTCCGAAGCGCTCGTCATCGACCCGGCCTATGACCCCGCCGGCATCGTGGACCTCTGCAATGCCGACGGGATGCGCCTGGCCGGCGTGCTCGCCACCCACTACCACCCCGACCACGTCGGGGGCAGCATGATGGGCCTCTCGATTCCCGGCATCGCCGAACTCTTGGAAGTCGTCGACGTGCCGGTGCACGTACAGGCCGACGAATTGGCCTACATGTCCGCCGTGACCGGCCTCGGCCCCCCGGAACTCCGCAGCCACAGCGGGGGCGACGTGGTCAGCGTCGGCGGATTGGAGATCGAGTTGATCCACACGCCGGGGCACACGCCCGGGAGTCAGTGCTTCCTCGTCCGCGGCAGCCTGCTGTCGGGGGACACGCTGTTTCTCGAGGGCTGCGGGCGCACCGACCTCCCCGGCGGCGATCCGGCGGCCATGTACGAGAGCCTCACACGCCGGCTGGGGCGGGTGCCCGATGACACGGTGCTCTTTCCGGGGCACTACTACGCCGCGGGTCCGTCCGCACCTCTCGGACGGACCCGCAGGTCGAACTACGTCTTCAAGCCTCGCAACGCGACGGAGTGGCTGGCGATGTTCGGTGGCTGAACGGCGTCCTGTCGGCGGTCGGTGCTCCGCCCGAACATGGGAGCCGCCGGTCTCGGAGTGCGCGGAGTTAGGCTGTCCTGGGCAGTGGAGCGGAGTAGTGCCGGAAACCGCACTTGGCGGATGCCGGCATGACAGGGCAGATCCGCGATAAAGGAAACGACATGATCAGGCGATCTTCTCTTGGCCGCGCCGCGCCGCGCCGCTTGGCGCTTCGGACTCTGGCGCCGGTGCTCGTCCTGGCGCTCGCCGCCGCCGCGTGCGGGAACGCCGAGGTGGGCCCCACCCTGACCGCCGAGCGGCCGCCGCCGCCGACGTCCGCGACACCCGCGGCGACGACCGCTCCCGCTGTCGAGCCGCCCCTGGCCGCTCCCACGACGACCGCGGTGCCTCTCAGCCGGACGACCGAGCCCACGATCCTCGTCACGGCGCCTCCAGCGCCGCCGGGCGCCGAGGGCGGCGATCCGCCCGTGCCCCCGCCGTACCTGCCCGACGTGCCGCTGCCGGAGGAGATGGAGGATCCCAGTCTCACTGTTCTGCCGGTGGAGGAACTCCCGCCGCCGCCACCGCCCACGGCGGCCCCGACCACGGCGCCTCCCTGGGAGCCCGTCACGATCCTGACCTCCAGGGACGATGTGAACACCATCATTCCGGTGTACGACGCCCCCAACGGCACGCGTCTCGCCTTCCCCGACGGGGATCTCTGGAGTTACACCTTCCGCCGTAACCGTCTCGTGGCGCGAGTGCTGCAGGGGGCCGAGGGCGACGAATGGGTGCAGGTGGAGTTGCCGGTGCGGCCCAATGGGGCGCGCGGCTGGATTCGCGCCGAGCACTTCAACTGGTCGACTGTCAGCCACCATGTCCTCATCGACGTCTCGGATCGCAGCGTGGCGCTCTACGAGGGCGACAACCTGGTCGCGTCGACGAGGGCGATCGTCGGCAAGCCGGCGACACCCACCCCGACGCTGTCGGGGTTCCTCGTGGAGAAGCTGCCGAACCACGGCCAGCAGAACGCCAGCATCGTGCTGGGGGACTGGATCCTGATGCTGTCGTTCTTCAGCGAGGCGCTGAACAGCTTCGGCGGCGGGTTGCCGCGCATCGCCGTGCACGGCACGCACATTCCCGAGCGCGTCGGCGAGGCGCTGTCCAACGGCTGTATCCGCATCCCCAACGACATTGTGGAGACCATCGCCCAGCAGGCCCCGCTGGGAACCGTGGTGAACATCGTCGCCTGAGAGGGGCGCCGGTGCGGTCCTTGCAACGTCGAAGCAGAGTTGGTGCACCCGCCTGCGGGTCGAGTCCCCGCCGCGGTCGGCGCGCGGCGCGGGCGACGGCGATCGCGGCGACGATTGCGCTGCTGGCGTCGTGCGGTTCGGACACCGAGCAGGTGGTCGTGGAGCCTGCTCCTCCCGAGACTGCCGCCACGACAGAGCAAGCGGCGACTCCGGCGACTCCTCCTCCGGCGTCCGCCAAGTCGGCAGCTCCCGATCCCGCCGAGACGCGTGCGTCACCTCAACCGCCCCCGGACCCTCCCCCGCCGCCGGATCCCGCGCCCTCGCCCTCGCAGCCGCCGGATCCGGTGCCCCCGGAGCCGCCCCCGCCGCCGCCCGAGCCGCCGGTCCCGGACCCCGACCCGCCGCCTCCTGAGCCCCCGGACCCCGAGCCGCCGCTCCCGGACCCCGACCCGCCGCCTCCTGAGCCCCCGGACCCCGAGCCGCCGCTCCCGGACCCCGACCCGCCGCCTCCTGAGCCCCCGGACCCCGAGCCGCCGCTCCCGGACCCCGAGCCGCCGCCTCCTGAGCCCGCGGCCGCGCCCGAGCCACGCGCTCCCCCGGAGCCCGCTGAGGACCCCGAAGTGGCGGAACCGCCGGCGTCCGGCCCTCCCCCGGATCCACCGGCGCCCCCGCCGCCGACCCGGGCGCTGCAGCCACCGGCGACCCCCGCGTGGAGTCCGGTCACCGTCCTCGTCTCCAAGGAGACCGTGAACGGCATCATCCCGGTGTACGACGCCCCTGAAGGGGACCGGCTGTCATTCCGCGACGGTGAGGTCTGGAGCTACACCTTCCGCGGCAACCGGTTGGTGCTTCGAGTACTCCGGACCTGGCCGGGCGACGAATGGGCCGAGGTGGAACTACCCGTCCGTCCCAACGGCAGCCGCGGCTGGGTCCGCACGGAGAATTTCACCTGGTCGACGGTGAACCACCACGTCCTCATCGACCTCTCGGACCGCCTGGTGGCCCTGTTCGACGGCGACGACCTGGTGACCTACACCCGCGCCATCGTGGGCAGGCCGAACACGCCAACCCCGGCGCTGCGAGGCTTCATTGTGGAGAAGTTGCCGAATCACAGCCAGCAGAATGCCAGCGTCGTGTTGGGTGATTGGATCTTGATGCTGTCGTTCTTCAGCGAGGTGCTGGAAAGTTTCAGCGGCGGGTTGCCGCGCATCGCCGTGCACGGCACGCACATCCCCGACCGCGTCGGCGAGGCGCTGTCGAACGGCTGCATCCGCATCCCCAACAACATCATCGAGGTCATCGCCCGCACCGCCCCCCTCGGCACGGTCGTGAACATCACGGCCTGAGCGCCGGTCAGCGCAGGGCGTCGGCCATGGTGTCGATGAGGCGGTCGATCTCGGCGTCGCTGATGATCAGGGGCGGGCACATGGCCAGGGCGGAACCGATCGGGCGCACGATGACCCCCGCCTCCAGGATCTCGGCGCGCACGCCGGCGGCGTCGCGGCCGAGTTCGGCCGCCCAGACGGCGCCGGTTCCCCGGTAGCCGGCTACGAGGCCGTCATCGGCCATCGCCCGCAGGCCGGCCGAGATGCGCGCGCCGATGTGCGGCGCCCGCCCCACCAGACCCTCGGCATCCATGAGCTTCAGGTTCGCCACGCCGGCCGCGCAGGCGGCAGGGTGCCCCGAGTAGGTGTATCCGGTGCGCAGCAGGAAGCCGTCCGCTTGGGCCTCGAAGGTCTCGCAGACCCGCCGTGACAGGATCACCCCGGCCAGCGGCTGGTAGCCGGAGGTGATTCCCTTGGCGAAGGTCATGACGTCGGGGGTGACGTCGTAGTGCTGCGCGCCGAACCATTCGCCGGTTCGGCCGAATCCGCAGATCACCTCGTCGAGGATCAGCAGCGCCCCGTGGGTGTCGCAGAGTCGCCGCAGGCCCTCCAGGTAGCCCTCGGGGGGCGGCCACACCCCGCCGGCGCCCTGCAGCGGTTCGGAGATCACCGCGGCCAGTTGCTCGTCCTGGGCGGCCATCGCGACCGCCGCGGCCTCCAAGTCGTCGTGGGGCACCTCGATGAAGTGCGGCACCAGATCGCCCCAGCCTTCGCGGTTGGGAGCGATGCCCTGTGCCGCGGTACCGCCGAAGTTGGTGCCGTGGTAGCCGTTCGTGCGGGTGATCACGGTTTGCCGTCCGAGGTCGCCGCGCAACTGGTGCCACTGGCGGGCGATCTTCAACGCGGTGTCCACTGCCTCCGAGCCCGAGCAGCACAGGAACACCCGCCCGCCGGAGAGCGGGGAGCGCTCGACGATCATGGCCGAGACTTCGTCCGCTGCGGGGTTCGTGAACGGCGCGAACGTGTTGTAGGCCTCCAGGTTGCGCATCTGGTCGGCGACGGCATCGATGATCTCGGCCCGACCGTGTCCCGCCTGGCAGTACCAGAGGCTGGCCATGGCGTCCAGGTAGCTGTTGCCGGCGTCGTCCCACAGGGTGCAGCCCTCGCCACGCACGAGGTTGATGTACCGCTCCAGGGTCGGCGGCGAGAACGGGTGGAGGAACGCGCTCGGCATGACGCCTGCTCCTTTCGATCCGGAACGATTCGAGGGTAACGTCGCCCCGGAATGATTCTGTCCGATCGGTCCATCCGGGAACAGATCGCCCTCGGGCGCGTCGCCATCGAACCGCTGGCCGACGACGCTGTCCAACCCTCCTCGGTGGATCTGCGCCTCGACCGCTACTTCCGGGTCTTCCGGAACCACACGATGGGCTGCATCGACGTCAAGAAGGATCTCGGCACCCTCACCGAACCCCTGGAGATCGGCCCCGACGGCGTGTTCATCCTGCACCCCGGCGAGTTCGTGCTGGGCTGCACGCTCGAGCGGGTGAGCCTGCCGGACGATCTGGTCGGGCGCCTCGAGGGCAAGTCGAGCCTGGGTCGGCTCGGGCTGTTGATTCACTCCACCGCCGGGTTCGTGGACGCCGGCTGGCAGGGTCAACTCACGCTGGAACTCTCGAACGTGGCAAACCTGCCGATCACGCTCTATCCGGGGATGAAGATCGGCCAGATCAGCTTCATCGCCATGAGCACCGCCGCGGAGAACCCCTACGGCTCGCGGGCGGTCGGCTCCAAGTACCAGGGCCAGGTCGGTCCGATCCCCAGCCGCTACTGGGAGAACTTCTGACCTCAGTCAGTTCTCGTCACCGAAGCGCTCCAGGAGATCCTGCGCCTGCGCCACCCAGTTCCACTTCTGGATGCGGCCCGGCGCGCCGATGGCCTCCGCCAGTGCCTCCACCCCCGCGTCGTCGAGACCGGCGATCTGGTCGTATCCCGTGATCCCCTGCTTGGCCAACTCGGCCAGCAGCATGGGATCGGTGCCCTTGATGAGCCGCAGATCGTCGCGCCGGGGGGCGGCCGTCTCTCTCTCCGGTGGTGGTGACGGCGGTACCGGCGCCGGAGCCGGCACTCCTGCGGGTGCCACGGCCGGGGCGTCCCGGGTAGGCGAGGGACGCAGCCGCGCCATCGGAGCGAGGTCCAACCCGGAGACCGAACCGGCCACCGGTACGCCGGTCGTGGCGGGTTCGCCGATGATCACAGGCGCGATCATCTCGGCGTCGCGTCGCTCGGCCGCCTCGTCCTCTCCCCGGCGGATGGCCTCCAGAACGTGCAGCGCGATGTCGCCGACGTTCACGTCTTCGGGCGCCACGCCTTCGCCGCGCACACCGTCGTCGATCATCACGTAGCAGAACGGGCAGGCGGTGGCGATGCGGTCGGCACCGGTGGCGAGCAGCTCCCGGCTGCGGACCACGTTGACCTGCTCACCGACGTGCTCCTCCATCCACATGCGTGCGCCGCCGGCCCCACAGCACATGCCCTTGGTGCCGTTGCGGGGGGCCTCGACCACTTCGAGGCCGCCGATGGATCCCACCACGCGGCGCGGCGACAGGTACACGTCGTTGTGCCGGCCCAGGTAGCAGGAGTCGTGGTAGACGAGGCGCTCGGGCAGCCGGGCCTCGGACAGGTCGAGGCGGCCGCTGTCCACCAGTTGCTCCAGCAGTTGACTGTGGTGGATCACTTCGTAGTGCCCGCCGAGCTGCGGGTACTCGTTGCCGAGCGTGTTGAAGCAGTGCGGGCACTGGGTGATGATCTTGCGCACTCCCATGCCGTTGAGCGTCTCGACGTTCTGCATGGCGAGCATCTGGAACACGTACTCGTTGCCGGAGCGCCGCGCTGGGTCGCCGGTGCACATCTCGGCGGGGCCCAGCACAGCGAAATCCACGCCGGCCCGTTGCATGAGTTCGGTCATGGCGCGGGTGACCTTGCGGTTCTTGTCGTCGTAGCTGCCGGCGCAGCCCACCCAGTACAGGTACTCGGCCTCGATGGGGTCGCTGCCGTCGAGCACCACGACGCCCTCGAAGTCGCCCGCCCAATCGGCGCGGGCGGACTGGGCCATGCCCCACGGGTTCCCGGAGTTCTCCATCGAGCGGTACGCGGTGCCCAACTCGGTGGGGAAGTCGCTCTCCATGAGCGACAGGTAGCGCCGCATGTCCAGGATCTTGTCGAGGATCTCGATGTTCACGGGGCAGATCTCGTCACAGGCGCGGCACGAGGTGCAGGCCCACACCTCCTCGGAACTGACGCGTTCGAACACGTTGGCGCTCGTCACAGTGATCTCGGCGTCGGCGCCGATGGGCGGCGATGTGGCGGGGGTTCCGCTGGCGGCCATCACCTGGCCCACCTTCAGGACGATCTCGCGCGGGTCCAGCGGCTTGCCGGTGGCGTGCGCCGGGCAGACCGACGTGCAGCGCCCGCACATCGTGCAGGCGTCGAGGTCCAGGAGTTGCTTCCAGGTGAAATCCTCCACGGCCGTCGCCCCGAAGGAGTCCAGGTCGGTCTCCATGAGGTTCGGCAACTCGCGCATGGCCCCCTTGGGGCGTTCCCGGTCGCGCAGGTACATGTTCACGGGCGACGTGAAGATGTGGCGCAGCATCGTGACCGGGATCAGCAGCACGAACACCACGAACGACACCACGTGCAGGATCCACCACACCTGATGCCAGCCGGCCACGTTGGTCAGGCCGTCGGCGATGGTGGCGAGCGGGTAGCCGATCACGGACCAGCGCTCGAATGAGGGTGTGCCGGCTTCGGCGATGCGGAAGGCCTCGGCCCCGAATCCGGTGACGCCGATGAGCAGCATCGTCGTCAGGATCACGGCGTGCTCGGGCCGGGTCTTGTGGCGGATCCGGTACGGGCGCAACCGCCAAGGCCCCCAGCGTCGCAGGATCGCCCAAGCCACGCCCACCAGGAACACCGCTCCGGCCAGGTCGCCGGTGAGGGAGTAGCCCTGGTACACGCGGCCGGTGAGGAACTTGGCGCCGTCGGGCAGTTGGTGCTCGATCTCCAGCGTAATGGTCACCGCCAGAAGCACCAGGAAGCTGAAGTAGATGAGGGAGTGCATCAACCCGGCCACCGGCTCGCGCAGAAGGGTGCGCATGTACACCCCTGCCCGCAGATCGGCCAGCCTGCGGTGCACGTTGCGCCAAGTCGTGCGACGCTCCTCGGCGGCACCACGCTGCCAGTTGCGCACCCTGTGGGCGAACAGCAGCGAGGCGTACAGCAGAGCGATCGGGATGACGGTGTAGAACGCCGCCCGCAGCGGCCCGGGAATGTTGCCGAACACCTCCCGGGTCACGCCGGCGGTGCTGTGGAAGCCCGTGATCGCCGCGGCGATGCCCGACGCGACGGTGACCAGAGCCAGTCCGAGCCCCGCCAGGATCACGAGGCGGTTGGGCGCGAGCCGACTGGAGCGGGATGATTCGGTGCTCATCTCGCCGCCGAGGCTATGGGGATCGACGCGGGCACGAAAGTGCCCGGCCGCAACGCGGTGGATTGCTCATCCCGCCGGGGAGGTTACGGCCATCGTGGTGCCTTCGCGTTGATTTGGGTGTCCCGGCGCCGGCGCGGAAATCGCGGGCGGTGTCGGGCAAAGAAGGGTGGCAAGCGCCGCGCGGGGAGGTACGGTGCCGGTGCGCCAAGGGAGTCGCCCCTTCGTCCCTCGCCGGGCTCGACCGGCACGACTCGATCAGAGAGGCACTCCCGTGAAACGTCGAACATTGGTGGCGCTCGGCGTCACCGGCGCAGCAATCGCGGTCCTCACCACGCCGGCGGTGGCCCAGACCGATGATCCGTCGGTCGCCGTGCAGGCCGTTCTGGACAATGTCTGGGTCCTGGTGGCGGGCGCGCTCGTTTTCTTCATGCAGGCGGGTTTCGCGCTGCTGGAATCGGGGCTGACGCGGTCCAAGAACGTCACGAACATCATGGCCAAGAACCTGGCCGACATGAGCGTGGGTGTTCTGGCCTTCCTGGCGGTGGGCTACGCCCTGGCCTTCGGGGCCGGCAACGCCTGGTGGGGCACCGAGGGATTCTTCCTATCCGGCAGCGCCCTCTTCGAGTTCGGCTCCAGCGGCGTCGGCAACCTCTCGACGGCAACCTTCTTCTTCTTCCAGGTGGTATTCGCCGCCACGGCGGTCACGATCGCCTCGGGCGCGATGGCCGAGCGGGCGCGCTTCAAGGCCTACCTGCTCTTCAGCCTCGCGATGTCGGCGGTCATCTACCCGCTGGTCGTGCACTGGACCTGGGGCGGTGGCCTCATCGCCGACATCTCCATCGGCGGAGCCGTCTACAGCGACTTCGCCGGCTCGACGGTGGTGCATTCCACCGGCGGCTGGGCGGCGCTCATGGGAGCCATGTTCCTGGGGCCGCGCCTGGGCAAGTACGGGCCGGGCCGCACGCCGCGGCCGATCCCGGGCCATTCCATGCCGATGACGATCCTGGGCGTGTTCATCCTGTGGCTGGGCTGGTTCGGGTTCAACGCCGGCTCCGAACTCGCCGCCGACGGCGTCGTGATGGTCGTGGCGCTCAACACGGCCATCGCCGCGGCCGCCAGCACGCTGACAGCCGGCGCCGTCGTCTGGCTGAAGACCGGCAAGCCCGACGTCGCCATGGCCGGCAACGGCACGCTGGCGGGGCTGGTGGGCATCACCGCCGGCTGTGCCACCATGAACGTGCTGGGCGCGGTCGTCACCGGTGCGGTGGCCGGGGTGCTGGTCGTCTACTCGGTGTTCTTCATCGAGCGCAAGGGGATCGACGACCCGGTCGGCGCCGTGTCCGTGCACGGTGTCTGCGGGGTGTGGGGCACGCTTGCGGTGGGCTTTTTCGCCCGCTACGACGACGCCTTCCTGGGCAGGGACAACGCCGGACTCTTCTACGGCGGGGGCGGCTGGCAGCTGCTCGTCCAATTGGTGTTCGTGCTGATCGTGCTGGCCTGGACCGTGGTCACGACGGGGATCCTGTTCGCCGCGCTGCGTCGCTTCGGTGTGTTGCGCGTCTCCGCCGCCGAGGAGGCCCGGGGCCTCGACCTCGCCGAGCACGGCGCCGGCGCCTACCCGGCCGATCCCATGCCCCGCGACGAGCGCGCCTACGAGCAGCCGTGACGTCGGGGGTTGCCGCGAGCCCGCTTCGCCCCCGCCGCCGGACGGCCCCGCCGGCGCTCGTCCCGACGGTGCGCTGCGCAAGTGCCGCTGTGCACGGGCGCGTCTAGGATCGCGCCAGTCGCGGGGAGGAGAACCGGATGCGGGTCGGGGTTGACATAGGCGGGACGTTCACCGATGCGGTGTCCGTCGACGACGATGGGCGTATTCGCACGGCCAAGGTCCTGACCACGCCGCGGCGGCTGCACGACGGCGTGCTCGAGGCGCTCGAGCGGCTGGAGGTGGACTGGGGACGCCTTGACTCCATCACCCACGGCACCACCGCCGGGCTCAATGCGTTCCTCGAGCGCCGGGGCGCCCGCGTTGCGCTGCTGACGACCCGCGGCTTCCGCGACGTCTACGAACTGGGTCGGGCGAATCGCCCCGACATGTACAACGTGAAGTACCGGCAACCGACGCCGCTGGTGCCGAGGCGCTGGATCTTCGAGATCGACGAGCGCACCTCGGCCGACGGCTCGTCACTGATCGAGCCCGACGAGGACGCCGTACGAGCCTTGGGGCGCCGCCTCGCCGCGGAGTTCGAGGCGGTCGCCGTCTGCTTCCTGCACTCCTACGCCAACCCTGACCACGAGCAGCGAGTGGCCGAGTTGCTGGCCGACGTCGCGAGCGGGCTGGCGGTCGTCTGCAGTCACGAGATCGCGCCGGAGTGGCGCGAGTACGAGCGGACGAGCACGACGGTGATCGCCGCCTACGTGGCGCCCATCGTGCAGAACTACCTCGTCGAGTTGGAGCAGGAGGTGAGCGACCGCGGACTGCGCGGTCCACTGCGGGTGATGCAGTCCAACGGCGGTGTGATGATGGCGGCGATGGCCCGCCGCAAGGCGATCCAGACGCTCTTCTCCGGACCGGTCGGAGGCACGATCGCGTGCGTGGCGGTTGCCGAGGATCTGCGCGACGAAGTGGACGTGAGCCGGCTCATCTGCATCGACATGGGCGGCACGTCCTTCGACGTGAGCCTCGTGGTCGACGGCGAGGCCGACGTGGAGTTGGAGTCCGAACTCGAGCGCCATCCCGTCCTCGCACCGACGGTTGCCATCCACACGATCGGAGCCGGCGGCGGCAGCGTCGGCCACGTGTCGGCCGGTGGCCTGCGCGTGGGCCCCCGCTCGGCCGGCGCCGAACCGGGACCGGCATGCTACGGCGGCGAAGGGATCGAGCCCACCGTCACCGATGCCAACCTGCGCCTGGGCCGTCTCCCGTCCGTCGCCCGCCTGGCAGGCGGCATGGCTCTCGAGGCCGGCGCCGCCGAGGCTGCCCTGGAGACAGTCGGCGAGACGTTGGGACTGGACGCCGACGCGCTCGCCACGGGCATCGTGGCGGTCGCCGACGCCACGATGGCCAATGCCATTCGCGAGATCACGGTGCTGCGCGGCATCGATCCCCGCAGCTTCGCCCTCGTGGCCTTCGGCGGTGCCGGGCCGCTGCACGCCCCCGCCATCGCCGACGAGTTGGATATCGACACGGTGATCGTGCCTGCCGATCCCGGTGTCCTGTCGGCGTACGGCATGCTGCACGCCGACATCCGCCACGATGTCGTGCAGAGCTTCTATGTCGGAGTCGCCGAAGTCGAACCGGAGACGCTGGAGGCGACGTTGGCCGAGTTGGCCGAGCGTGCCCGCCTGCTGGCCAAGGAGGACGGCGTCGACGAGCGCGCCATCGACCTGGAATCCTCGGCCGATCTGCGTTACGTCGGCCAGGAGTACACGGTCACGCTCCCGGTGGGGACCGACGAGCCCACAGAGCAGATGCTGGCGGATCTGCCCCAGCGCTTCGCCGAGGCGCACGAGGTGCGCTATGGGCACAGCAATCCGGCCGAGGACGTGGAGTTCGTGAACCTGCGGATGGCGGCCCGCGGCTCGCTGCAGCGGCCTTCGGCCGTTGACCTGCCGACCGGTGCGGCGGGTGAGCCGATCGCCGTCGAGCGCACGTGGTTCGGGGGCACCTGGTTCGAGACGCCGGTGCATCGCCGCGAGGCCCTCCCGGCAACCGCCGCCATAGACGGCCCGGCCATCGTCCTCGAAGATGCCTGCACGACCCTTGTGCCGCCCTCCTGGACGGCGACCGTCTCGGCGCGGGGCCACCTCGTGCTGCGCCGGTCCTGAAGCGCCCGGATCCGCCGCCCGCTGCCACGACCAACGATCGAAGCGACCGAGTGAGACCGCAACCGAGGAGACGCCCGCCATGCGCATTCTGCTGATCAACCCACTGGGAGTGAATGTCTACGACGAGCTCGTCGACGAAGTGGTGCGACCCGCACTCAGTTCGGACACAGAGCTGACGGTGCGCTCGCTCGCCGGTACCGGCGTACCCGAGACGGCGTTCCTGCCGGCGGCGTCACTGCTCCTGAACCAGCTGCTTTCGGCTGTGGAGCAGGGCGAGCGCGACGGCTACGACGCGGTCGTGATCGGCTGTGCCTCCGATCCGGGGTTGGTGGATGCGAAAGAGCTCGTGTCGATCCCGGTCACGGCGCCCATGGAGGCGGCCGTCGCCACCGGGCGCGCCTTCGGGCGGCTGGGCGTCGTGGCGCCGCGCATCGAGAGCGGCGAGGGCGAGAACCTGCCGCAGGACGCCAACTGGGCGCGTCGCCTCGTGAGTTCGTACGGAGGCGACCCGATCTTCGCGGGCGTGTTCTCGGCGCCCTGCCCGCACCCGCCCGCCGACCTGGTGGAGGAGCTGCTCGCCGAGGATCCGCGGAAGCTGCGGGCCACCGTTCGCGACGGGATGGCGTCGTCGATCTCGGGACCGGCGGGCGACGCCGCCGAGGCGGCCTGGCGCGATCACGACGCCTCGGTGCTGTTCTTCGCCTGCACGATCTGGTCGGGCCTGCTGGATCCGGTTCGCGACCGGGTGCCCGTGCCGGTGCTGGATCCGCTGATCACACCGGTCCGCTATGCCGAGATGCTGGCCGGCGCAGGCCGGAAGTTCTGACTTCATGACCCACCGCCCGATCGCCCCGGTCGGAGGATCCCTCAGGGAGCGCTGACGTGCCGCTCGCCATCTACATCGGTCGCCGCCTGGTGTTCCTGGTGGTGGCGTTGTTCGGCGTGTCACTCATCACATTCGTCGTCACTCGGGTCCTGCCCGGCAATCCCGCATACCTGATCGTCGGCGTGCAGGCCGACGAGTCCACCGTCGAGGCGGTCATCGAGCGCCTGGGACTCGACGAGCCGATCATCAACCAGTACGGCCACTACATGCGCCAGCTCTTCACCGGCGACCTGGGTGACAGCTGGCGCACCAAGAACCCCGTGACGACCGACATCGCCGACCGCTGGCCAGCCACCATCGAGTTGGCCACGGCCGCGGCGATCCTGTCGATCTGCTGGTCGGTGCCCTTCGGCATCGTCTCCGCACTCCGGCGGCGATCGCTCTCGGACCGTCTGGCCAACGTGGCCTCGGGCCTGGGCGTGTCGATCCCCGAGTTCTGGTTGGGGATCATCCTGATCCTGGTCTTCTTCTTCCACCTGGACTTCGCGCCCGCGCCCATCGGGCGGTCGCTGGGGACGGTACCGCCGGAGGTCACGGGGCTCTACACGCTCGACTCGGTGATCGCGGGCGACTGGGGGGCGCTGCGCTCGTCGCTGGCGCAGCTCGCCCTGCCGGCCGTCACGCTGGCCATTACCACCGGCGGGCCGCTGTTGAGGGTCACCCGCGGGTTCATGCGCGAGACCATGGCCTCGCACCACATCCGCTCGGCGCGGGCGCTGGGCGTGCCGGAGCGCTCGATCGTCCTCCGTCACGCCCTGCCGAACGTGTTGCTGCCGGTGTCCACGATGGTGGCCCTCATGTACGGCTACCTGCTGGGCGGCACGGTGCTGGTGGAGTTCGTGTTCGCCTGGCCCGGCATAGGCAAGTACGCCATCGACTCCATCGCCGCCTCGGACTACGCGCCCGTGCTCGCCGCCGTGTTGCTCAGCGCCTGCAGCTACATCCTGGTCTACCTGGTGATGGACATCCTGCACTTCATCATCGACCCGAGGACGCGCACGTGAGCGTCGTCTCGCCGCGCGCCTCGGGCAGCACCGCCCCGGAGGGAATGGGGCGGGTCGTTGCCGCGGCCCGTGCGCGACCGGTCCGCGTTCTCGTGGCCGTCGCCATGATGGCGGTCCTCCTCGTCGCCCTCGTGTGGGACCCGGAGTGGCGGGAGCTCCGCGTGGTCCTGACCGTGCTGGCGATCCTGATTGCCCCCGCTGTCTGGGACGCTCAGCGCCGAGAGGTCCGCCCCGCCGTGGCCGTGATGCTGGCCCTGATCCTGCTGGCCCTCATCGGGCCGCTCTTCACGCGCGATCCGCTCATGCTGAACGTCGGTGAGGCGCTGGGGGCGCCCGGCGGCGACCTCTGGTTCGGCACCGACCAGCACGGCCGCGACATCTTCGCCAGGGTGATACACGGCGCACAACTCGACCTGGGCGTGGGCTTCAGCGCAGCCGCGCTCGCCGTGGTGGTGGGCATGCCCCTCGGTGCGCTGTCGGTGTTCGCCGCCGCGCACATCAAAGGGGGCGGCCTGTTCGACTCGGTGCTGCTGCGCATCTCGGAGTCGTTCCAGGCCTTCCCCACCCTGCTGCTGGCGCTCGGCATCGTGGCCGCCGTCGGCCCGAGCATCCCCATCCTGATCTTCATCATCTCCATCGTGAACGTGCCGGTGTACCTGCGCCTCACCCGCAGCGCCGTGGCGCCCATCGTCAATGCCGACTTCGTGTTGGCGGCCCGCTGCGCCGGCCAGCCGGTGCTCAGGATCCTGTTGCGTCACATCCTGCCCAACGTCAAGCAGGTGGTCCTGGCGCAGTTCTCGGTGAACGTGGCCTGGGCCATCCAGATCCTGGCGGCTCTCAGTTTCGTGGGCCTGGGCGTGCCCGTTCCCACACCGGAATGGGGCGCCATGGTGCGCGACGGCTACGAGCAACTGGTCTACGGCCGGTGGTGGGTGGCGCTGTTCCCCGGCCTGGCGATCCTGTTCGCCGTCCTGACGCTGAACCAGCTCTCCGATCGCGTGAGGCACACGACGTGAGCGCCGCGGACGGGAACGGGATGACGGTTCCGCACGCTGTGGATCCGGCGGCGCCGGATGGTGGCGAGATCCCCGTCCTCGACGTGTCCGACCTGACGGTCGGCTTCGGTTCGGCCGACAAGCGGCGCTCCATTCCCCTGCAGGGGATCCGCCTGCAGGTCGCCGCGGGCGAGCGGATGGCCCTGGTCGGCGAGTCCGGGTCGGGCAAGAGCCTGACCGCGGCGGCGGTCCTGGGGCTCCTGCCCGAGGGTGCCGAGGTCATCCGGGGCTCCATCCGCCTCGACGGCGAGGAGCTCATCGACGCACCCGAGCGCCGGCTGCGCGAGTTGCGGGGCGGTCGCATGGCGATCATGTTCCAGAACCCCCGTGCGTCCCTGAACCCCGTCCTGACCGTGGGCGGGCAGATCGCCGAGGTGATCCGGGTGCACGGCGACGCCGGTCGCAGGGAGAGCTGGACCCAGGCAGTGGACCTGCTGGCGGAGATGGGCATTCCCGACGCCGGCCGCCGGGCCAAGGACTACGTGCACCAGTACTCGGGCGGCATGGCGCAGCGGGCCGCGCTGGCCATGGCGCTGTCCTGCCGTCCCGATCTGCTCATCGCCGACGAACCCACCACCGGTCTCGACGCCACGCTGCAGCAGCAGGTGCTGGAGTTGGTGGTCGAGCAGGTGGCCTCGCGGGATGCGTCGCTGTTGCTGATCACCCACGACATCGCCGTGGCCCGCGCTCACTGCGAGCGGACGACGGTCATGTACGCGGGTCGTGTGATGGAGGTCGGGCCGACCGACGCCGTCGTCGAGAGCCCGAAGAATCCGTATACGAGCGCCCTGCTCAAGGCGTTCGTGACGGTCGATCAGCGCCGGATGTACGCCATCAGCGGCGTCGTGCCGACACTGGTCGGCGAGCTCGGTGAGTGCGCCTTCGCCGACCGATGCCCCCTGGCCGGCCCCGAGTGCCGAGAGGACGTCCCCGCCCTGCGTCCCGTCGGAGACCGCCAAGTGGCGTGCGTGAAGGCATGAACGCAGAGGCCACCGCCGCCGGCCCGGTCGTCGAGGTCCGCGAGCTGGTGAAGGACTACGTGACCCGCGACGCCCGGCTGCGACAGCGCATCTCGCGCGCCGTCGACGGTGTCAGCTTCCGGATCCACGCGGGCGAGACGTTCGCGATCGTCGGCGAGTCCGGGTCGGGCAAGACGACGGTGGGGCGGGTGCTGCTGAAGCTCACGTCGGCAACCGACGGCACGGTGGTCTTCCGCGGCGACGAGATCCTGGACATCAAGGAGCGCCACTTCCGTCCGGCGCGGCGCCACATGCAGATGGTCTTCCAGGATCCGCTGGCGGCGTTCGACCCGCAGGCGACCATCCGCTCGAGCCTGCGCGAGTTCACCCGGCTCCGCGGCATCCAGACCCGTGCCGAGGAGAACGAAGCCATCGCCGAGGCGGTGCGGAGCGTCGGCCTCGAACCCGAGATCGCCAACCGCCGGCCGTCGCAGGTCAGCGGCGGGCAGCTTCAGCGTCTCAGCATCGCCCGCTCGTTGCTGCCCGAACCCCACCTGCTGTTCCTCGACGAGCCCACGTCGTCGCTCGACGTCTCCATCCGCGGCCAGATCGTCAACCTGCTGCTGGACCTGCAGGAGCAGAACGAGCTGGCCTTCCTCCTCGTCGCCCACGACCTTCGGGTGGTCTACGCCATGGCCCACCAGGTGGCGGTCATGTACCTGGGCCAGTTCGTGGAAGTGGGTTCACGGGATCAGGTCTACGCCAACGCCCGGCATCCCTACACGCGCGGCCTGCTGGACGCCGCCGAGTTGGACGAGCCGCCGCGCCGCGGCGAGCCGGTCCGCCTCGTCGGCGAGATCAGCGAGGAGGCGGCCAAGAAGCCGGGCTGCCGCCTGACGCTGCGTTGCCCGTTCGCGGTCGACCGCTGCGAGGAGCCGCAACCCCTCCGAGAAACCGAGGCCGGGCATCTCGTGCGATGCTGGCGGGCGATCGAGCAGCCCGTCGAAATCGGCCTTCCGTCCGACGACTGAGAACCAAGGAGCATCCCCATGTCACAAGGCGCCCCGCCACAGGTCGATCCGGTCACCACCGAGGTGATCCGCAACGCCTTCATCTCGATCGCCTCGCAGATGAACAACAACCTGGCGCGGTCGGCGTACACGCCGATCATCTACGAGATGAAGGACTGCTCGGTGGGCCTGTTCAACCAGAACGCCGAACTGCTGGGCCAGGCGCCGGGCCTGCCCATCTTCCTGGGGAGCCTCGAAGCGGCGATCAACGCCACGACCGAGCACTTCGGCGGTCCGGAGATCTACCGGCCCGGCGACGTCTACGCCGTGAACGACAGCTATCTGGTCGGCAGCCACCTCAACGACGTGAGCGTCTTCTCCCCGATCTTCTACGGCGGCGAGTTGGTGGGGTTCGGCGCCACCAAGGCGCACTGGATGGACATCGGCGCCAAGGATCCCAGCCAGACGAACGACGCCACGTCGATCTACGAGGAGGGCTACCGGCTGGGCCCCACCCACCTGTACCGGGAGGGCCGGCCCGAGACGGGCGTGCTGCAGTTCATCACCCGCAACAGCCGCCTGCCCCGATCCATCTGGGGTGATCTGCACGCGCAGATCGCCGCCTGCCGCACCGGTGAGCGGCAACTCGGCGAGCTGATGGACCGGTTCGGCCGCGCCACGGTCGAGGAGGCGGCCGAGGTGGTCTTCGAGCAGTGCGAGCGCCTCGACCGCGAGGCCGTGGCGGCCATCGCCGACGGCACGTTCGTCACCGAGGGCCAGATGGACAGCTGGGGCCCCGGCGGAGGGCCTGTGTACGTGCGCGCCACCGTGACCGTCGAGGGCGATGAGATGGTTCTGGATCTGGACGGGTCCTCGCCGCAGACACCGGGCTGTATGAACTGCGGCTTCGCCCAGACGGTTGCCGCCGCCTGCCTGGCCTACAAGCTCCTCATCAATCCGGAGGTTCCGGTCACGGGCGGCACGTTCCGGAACCTGCGGGTGCTGGCGCCGGAGGCTTCGATATTCGACGCCAGGGAGCCGACGGCTTGCCAGTACTACTTCCCGCATCTAGGGCTGATGATCGATCTGTTCATCAGCGCCCTGGCGTCGGGTATGCCCGAGAAGGTGGTCGCCGCCCAGCCTGCCGATCCGATGAACGTGCTCTTCGTCGGCAAGGATCCCGAGACGGGTGATCCGTTCGTAACGGGTGAGGCCACGGCGGTGGGTTGGGGCGCCTGGTCCGGCGGCGACGGCACCAACGGGATGATCAACTACGGGGGTGGCGACCTGAAGAACATCCCCGTGGAGGTCCTCGAGTCCCGCTACCCCATCAGGGTGCACCAATATGCCGTCTCCCCCGACTCCGGCGGGCGCGGCCGCTGGCGCGGCGGCCTCGGCGTGGTGCGTGAGTACGAGGTGCTCGCCGACGGGGTCACCCTCTCCACGTGGTTCGAGCGCACGACGACACGCGCTTGGGGGCTGTTCGGCGGCGAGCCGGGCGGCACCACCGACGCGGTGATCACCGTCGACGGGGAATCAACGCCGGTACTGAAGGTGAATCGCTTCCCGGCCCCGGCCGGCAGCCGCCTGCGGGTCGTCACCGGCGGCGGCGGCGGCTACGGCGATCCCGCCGAGCGCAGCGAGGAGGACCTCCGCCGCGACCTCATCGAGGGCTACACCACGGTTGTGCCGCCGGGGCTGGACATCGACCTCGGCAACGGCGCAGCGGGCAACGGCGCAGCGGGGAACGGCGCAGGGGGGAACGGGTCATGAGCGTCCCCGCCGGGCCGCTGCGGATCCGGGGCGCCTCCTGGCTGGACGTCGCCACCGGCGAGTCGGCCCCGTGCGACCTGCTGGTGGACGACGGGATGATCGAGCGGGACGACGGGCGCGAGGCGCCGACCACCGACGCCTCGGGGATGACCGCCATGTACGGCCTGTGGGACTGCCACTCCCATCCCGGCGGCCTCATGTACGACAACGCCGGAGTGGGGTTCTTCGAGGGGCTGCCGGACCGCACCATCCGCGCCGGGGAGAACTTCGCCGGTGCGGTGGCGGCGGGCGTCACCGGCGTGCGCTGCCTGGCCGAGGGCGACGAGTTGGACCTGGCATGGGGCCGGGCCTATGCGGCCGGGACGTCACCCGGCCCGCGGGTCACCGGCGTGGGTCGCGCCATCCGCACGACCGCCGGCCACGGCACCTGCTTCCCGCGGCACTACACGCGCATGGAGTTGGAGTTGGTCTGCGACGGTCCCGATGAGATGGCCCGGGCGGTGCGCCGTCAGCTGGAGCGCGGCGCCCAGTGGATCAAGATCATGCTTACCGGCGGCCTCTACAGCCCGCACGAGACCTGCGACGGGGGGCAGTTCACCGCCGCCGAACTGGACGCGGTCATGGACGTGGCCAACCTGCGGGGCATCCCGGTGGCGGCACACTGCGGCGGCGCCGAGCCGGCGATCGCCTTCTCCGAGCGTGGCGGGCGGTCGGTGGAGCACGGCTACATGCTGAACGAGGAGGCCGCCGCCGTCATGGCCGCCAACGGCACCTGGCTGGTGCCAACGGTGGGCGTCACCCACGACCAGGAGTACATCGAGGCCGAGAAATGGCCGAAGCACGCCGCCGAGCGGTCCCGGGAGGTTCTGCCCCACCACGCCGAGGCGCTGAAGATGTGCATCGCCGCTGGCGTGCGCATCGCCACCGGCGCCGATCTGAACCCCATCGGTGTGCGCCTCCACCGCGAGCTGGAGATGCTCGAGCGGGCCGGCATGGACCGGCGCTCGGTCCTGCACGCCGCCTCGGCTGGCGGTCGCGAGCTGAACGGGTTCGGCGGTGCCACCGCGGCGGTGCCCGGCGCCGCGGCCGATCTGATACTGCTGGAGGAGAACCCCATGGACTCCCTGCAGGCGCTGCGGAAACCACGGCTGGTGATCACCCACGGCCGCCCAGCGGCCGGCGAGATGGCCCGGGGATTGATCGGAGATTCGCCATGACAAATGCAACCGGTTGCGACTACCCCGGCGGCGGCACCCATCCTGATGGAGGGCAACCCGATGGACACTCGGCGTGTGCTGCGGCGCTCGCGGTCCCTGATCAGCCACCGCCGCCCGCCGCCCGGCGAGACAGCCCGGGGGATGTCGCCAGCGTCGCCATCACAGTTGAAGGAACCTCCGGCTACGCCGCCCGCCGCGCGACGTTCGGCAGGATCCTGGCCGCCGCCGACGTGGACCTGGCGTGGCTCCCCACCGGGGGCGACCTTGAGTACCTCACCGGCCTCCAGAGGCGGGTGCCGACGTTCGGCGACGTGAACTACACGCACGGCTGGGTGGCCGGCGCTTTCATGCTGCCCGGGCGCGACCCGATCTTCCTGCTGCCGCGCAACTTCGTGGAGTTCGACCTCCCCGAAGGCGTTCCCGGCGAGGTCATCAGCGTGGACGAGATGGACGACGGCGACGCCCTGTTCGCGCAGGCCGCGGCCGCTCTGGGCCCCGCCGAGCGGATCGCCGTCGGCGCCCGAACCTGGGGCTCGGCCATCATGCGCCTGCTGGCGGCCTTCGGCGGGGCGGAGTTGGTGGATGCCAGCAAACTCGTGAACCGCATGCGCCGGATCAAGACCCCCGACGAACTGGCCCTCATGAAGCGGGCCTGCTCTCTCGCTGACACCGCCATGGCCGAGGTCAGCGATCGCGTCCGCGCCGGTGTCACCGAACTGGAGTTGGGCGAGGAGGTGAACTACCACCTGCTGCGCCTCGGAGCGCGCACGTGGTCGTTCGACACCGCCGTCTGGTCGATGGGTCCCGGCGACGCCCGCGACGCCAACGTGCGGATCTCCCAGCAGGCGCTGCGCGGCGATAGCGGGATCTCCTTCGACTTCGGCGCCGTGATCGAGGGCTACTGCTCCGACTTCGGTCGCACCATCCACATCGGCGACCCCGGCGAGGAGTACCGGCGGGTCTACGAGGTCGTCATGGCGGCCCAGCAGGCCGGCATCGACACGGTGCGACCAGGTGTCACCGCCTCGGCGGTGCACCGGGCCACGCGCCAGGTGATCGTCGACGCCGGCTACGGCGACTGGTTCCGCCACCGCACCGGCCACTGCATCGGCCTGGACGTGCACGAGGAACCGTTCATCTCGCCCGAGGACGAGACGTCCCTGGAGGCCGGCATGACCTTCACCATCGAGCCGTCGGTGTTCTGGCCCGGACGGGTGGGCGTGCGGGTCGAGGACGTCGTGGTCTGCACGGCCGACGGCGGGGTCAAGCTGAACGAGTACTCCACCGACCTGGTGGCCAACGACTGAGGATTGCGATCGTGGCGGGTGTCCGGGCGGGGCCGCCGGTGGCCGTCGTCGGGAGCGTCTGGCGAAATCGCTCCGCCGGCCGGCCCCCGGCGTCCCCACCCTCGCGCGCGGCGGGTGTCCGGTTCGCTGAGGATCGGGAGGGACGGGGATGATGCAGGCGGCGGGCGCGCTCGTCACCGGCGGGGCGCGCGGCATCGGGCGGGCGATCGCCGAGCGGTTGGCGCGCCGCGGCGACACCGTGGTCATCGGCGACCTCGGGTCGACGGCGAACGCGACGGCCGCCGAACTCTCCGCGGAGGGGCTGGCGGTCCACGCAGCCGAACTCGACGTCCGCGACCCCGAGTCCTTGGCTGCTGCCGTCGGGCTCGTCGAGGAGTTGGCCCCGCTGGCGACGATGGTCAACAACGCCGGCGTGTGCTGGATCCGGCCCCTGGTCGAGGTGATCCCCCAGGAGTTCGACGACCTGATGTCGATCAACCTGCGCGGGGTGTTCTTCGGGATCCAGGCTGCCGCCCGCGCCATGGGAAGCCGCGGGGGCTGCATCGTGAACACCGCCTCCACGTCGGGATTCACCGCCTCGACCACCCCGATGGTGCCCTATGACACCTCCAAGGGAGCTGTGCGCATGCTCACCATCGCCGCCGCCCGCGAGCTGGCACCCGCAGGTGTCAGGGTGAACGCCGTGGCGCCCGGGACGGTTGACACCGACCTCACACGCTCGGTTCTCGACGACCCGGGGGTGCTGGAGCGTCAAGCGGCCGAGCGGATCCCCCTGGGCCGCCTGGGCAGGGTCACCGATATCGCCGCCGCGGTGGACTTCTTGAGTTCCGACGACGCCGCCTACATCACCGGCCACGTCCTGGTCGTGGACGGTGGCTGGCTGACGTGAGAGCGGCTGTCCGGGTGAGGCCGCCGGTGGCCGTCGTCGGGAGCGTCTGGCGAAATCGCTCCGCCGGCCGGCCCCCGGCGTCCCCACCCTCGGTTGTCGGCGGCTGTCCGGTTGGGGTAGCGATCTCTGGAAAGGAAGCAGCATGGCAGACGTCACCGTGACCACCGAGGATGCGCCGGAGCCGCGGGGACCGTATCCGCACGTCCGGATCGACGGCGACCACGTCTGGGTGACCGGCCAGATCGGCCGCGACCCGGCCAGCGGTGACTTCGTGACCGGCGGGTTCGAGCCCGAGTTCCACCAGGCCATCACCAACCTGGCGCAGATCCTCACTGAGGTGGGCTGCACGCTGGCCGACGTGGTGCAGACCTGCGTGCAGTTCATCGACGAGGACGACCTGGACTCCATGAATCGCATCTACGGCGAGCGGTTCGCCGTGCCGTACCCGGCCCGCACCAGCTTCGGCGTGGCTTTCCTCTGGAAGGGCGCCAAGGTGCAGATCGATTGCGTGGCCCGGCGCCCCTGACGCCCGCTGCGGCCGTACAGTCACCCGGTTCGAGACCCGAAAGGGGGCCCAATGTCCGAGGAATCACAGCCGCCGACCGGAGGCATCCGCCCTGACCTCTGGTCGCGGACCTACCAGATCGGAGTCGTCGTGCGCGACATCACCCAGGCGGCGGCCTTCTACGAGCGCCTCGGGATCGGGCCGTTCGAAGAGGGGCCGTCGGCTCACACCCTCGTCCGCAGGATCTACGGCAAGGACGCTCCGGACGTGGCGGTGAAGGGCCTCATCGCCCAGATGGGCAACATCGAGTTCGAGTTGCTGCAGCCGGTCGCGGGCAAGGGCATCCAGGCCGAGTTCCTCGAGCGTCACGGCGAGGGGGTCGTGCACCTCTGCGCCTATACCGATGACATCGACCGGGACATGGCCGACCTCACCGGCCTCGGTCACGAGGTGATCTCCTACGGGGAGGTCTCCGACGGCGGCCGCTTCGCCTACTTCGAGACCCGCGAGGTGGGCGGGCTCGTTCTGGAACTCTTCCAGCCGGGCGAAACCTTCACCTAGTTCCGCTGCCGGCGAGCAGCGTTCTCTGCCGGGCGTAGAATGCGGCGCGCCCGTCCGGCAGGAACCTGAATGAGCGCGCTGCGCCGAGACTGAACAAGGAGCGAATGGAATGGTCACCTACGACAGGGTCGAGATCGCCTACCCGGAGTTGAAGGACCTGGCCGACGCCATCGAGGACGGTCCCGGCGACCGGCTGGCGCGCACCAAGGAGGGGGGCACCGTCGACCACGACGGTCAGCGCCGTTACCTCGAGCGCTACTACGAGATCGCCGCCGACGACCCCATTCAGCAGGGCTGGGACGCCAACGAGAACGAGTTCCACGCCAAGACGAAGATCTTCTCGGTGCTGGCCGACGCGATGGAGGTCGAGCTCGGCAAGGAGGAGGGACGGGCGGCGGTCTCCCGTGCCCGCCGGCGCCAGGGCAAGGACATGGGCACGCAGATGGCCGAACGGTCACGAGCCAAGGGCGACCCGCTCAGCCTCAACAACTTCTTCAAGGAGTTCTGGAGCTACTTCGCCTGGTCGCCGAAGCTCGACACCGAGCGCTACTACGAGGAGGACGGCAACCTGGCGAAGTACGTCCTGCGACTCAACTGCCCCATCGGGGACTACCTGCGCGACAACGCCCCCGACGTGGAGTTCTCGTCCAACTTCTGCGACCTCGACGAGTTCATCGCGCTCACGTACAACCCCAATATCCGCTACTCCCGCAAGCGCTGGGTACCGGCGGGCGACCATTACAGCGAGCTGATCTGGGAGCTCGACAGCGAAGACGTCCTGGGCTGAGCTCTCCGGCATCCCCGTTCTTCGTTGGCTGAGGGCATACCGATGACCATGCGCGCCTTGTTGATGCTCGGCAAGAACCAGTTGGAGATGGCCGACATCGCCGTGCCGGAGCGGCCCGCCAACTGGGCGCTGGTGCGGGTGCGCGCCTCGGCGCTCGGGCTGTTTCACGAGCAGATGGCCGCCGGCATGATCGACACCAAGGGCCTGCCGCGGATCCTCGGCCACGAGATCGTGGGTGAGATCGTCGAGGCCGACTCACCGGCCACGCCGCCGCCGGGATCGCTGGTGGTGGCCGACGCCGTGGTGGGCTGCGGGGTCTGCGAGTGGTGCGTGCGCGGCAGCGAGAGCATCTGCCCCTGGATGACCCACCTGGGGATCGATCTGGACGGCGGCTTCGCCGAGTACGCGGTCGTACCCGAGTCCAACCTGTTCCTGCTGTCACCCGACACGCCGCTGGACGAGGCGGTGATGCTGTCATCGGCGCTGCCGGCGGCGGTCCACGGCATGCGCCGGTCGGGAATCGCCGCAGGCTCGCGCATGGTCATCTCCGGCGTCGGCAGCATCGGCTTCACGGTGTGCCAAGTGGCCCGGGCCATGGGCGCCACCAGCATCGTCGCAGCCGACGTTGCGGCCGATCACCTGGCTGCCGTCGAGCCCTGGGTGGATGCCACGGTCGACGTCTCGGGAATGTCGCCGAGTGAATCCTCAGAGGCGATCCGGGAGGCTCTCGGCGCTCCGCACGGCGCCGACCTGACTTTCGAGGCCTCGGGCCATCCCTCCAGCGTGGACACGGTGCTGCGCGCCGCCCGCCCGGGCGGGACCGTGGTGCTCATGGGCATCGTCCACGGCTCTGCCACGCTGCATTTCGAGGACTTCCTGTTCGATTGCATCAAGCGCGAACTCAACATCATCGCCACGTTCGGCTTCACCCGCGCCGACTTCCTCCTCGGCAACGCCCTCTACGAGTCCGGCGCCCTGGATCTGCGCCCGCTGATCGGCCCGACGGTGCCGCTCGAGGGCGTGCCCGCGGCCCTCGCCGCCATCGCCGCCGCCGGAACCGGCGGCAAGCGCCAGGTCGTCGATGTCGCCATCGACTGAACCGCTAACCGGCCAGCCAGCCTCCGTCGGCGGGGACGTAGGCACCGGTCATGAAGGAAGCGGCCTCGGACGTCAGGAAGGCGGCCAGTTCGGCGATCTCCTCCGGCTCGCCAGGGCGGCCCAAGGGCGTCTTGCTCATCAGCCATCCCCCCCGCACCGGGTCGGCGATGCTGTTGGCGCTCATGGGGGTGTTGATCACGCCAGGGCCGATCACGTTGACCCTGATGTCGTGGGCCGCGAAGTCCAGGGCAAGGCCTTTGCCGAGCATCAGCACACCACCCTTGGAGCTCACGTAGGCGGCGAAGTTGGGCAGGGCGATCTTCGAGTTGATCGAGCCGATCAGCACGATCGAGCCGCCGTGACCCTTGTGGCGCATCGCCCGTGCGGTGTGCTGGGCGGTGAGGAAGCAGCCGGTGAGGTTCACGTCCACGGTCCGGCGGAAGTCCTCCACACTGAAGTCGAGGCTGTGTCCGTGCAGTTCCATGCCGGCGCAGGCCACGACGTTGTGCAGGTCGTCGAAACGTTCGAGCGTGGCCTCCACCATGGCGGCGGTGGCGGCCTCGTCGGTCACGTCGAGCGCGAACGCCATCGCCCGGCCGAGGCCGCCGGCGGTCGCCGCGGCGCCGTCACCGTCCAGGTCGGCGCACACCACGGCGTCGCCGCGTGCGGCGAGCCGCCGGGCGGTGGCCGCCCCGATCCCACTGGCAGCGCCGGTCACAAGTGATACCTGCATGATGCTGTTCTCCTCGCTGGGACGGTCGTAGCCCGAAGCGGCGGCCGATCCGGGGTGGTCTGCCGCCGGTGGATGCTCGAGGTCGTTCAGGGACGCTCGTGGTCGTAGACGCGCTCGGGGCTGATAATGAGGATGACCCGCTCGGACTGGATGGGCGCCGGATAGGCGGTGCCCATGTACTTCATGGCGAGTTCCTCGATGTTCTCCCGAGCCTGCGGGCCCCGGATCTCGGCGGTCACCCGGCCCCGCACCTCGCTGAAGATGTAGGGGTTCTCGTTGTCCGGCAGCAGGATCGTGACGCGGGGGTCGGCCGCCACGTTGCGGTACTTGCGGCGGTGCACCTCGGTGTTCATGATGAGGTTGGTGCCGTCGGTGTCGACCCACATGACGTGGTTCTGCGGCTGCCCGTCCGGCAGCAGGGTCGAGAGGACGGCGAAGGTCTTGGCCTTGGCGCGGGCGATGGCCTTGTCGCTCAGCGGCTGGGTGGATGCGGCGGCGTTCATGGCGGTGGTTCTCCTCTCCGGCGCCCGTGCGTGCCGGTTCCGGGCACGGCGACGGCTCAGTCTAGGAACCTCCACCGGTTGCTCCCTCGATCGGGCTCCGAAGACCCGTCGACCGGAGCTCGCGGGGGCGCCGCGCCGGGTGGCGCCCACGGGCGCATGTCCGCATCCCGCCCTGGGCGTGGTAAGAACATCGCTCGTGCAGCCACACCAACCGACGCACCCGCCGGCGGCCCACTGATGCGCACGGTGCTGGTGTCGGGCGTGGGCGCCCTCGGCGGTTGGGCGCTGGAGTTCCTGGCGCGGGCACCGGGGGTTGACCGCGTCGTCACCGTCAAGCGCAGTCCCTGGCGGGGTCCGTCCTGGACGGCGATCGCCATGCTGGGTTCTGCCATCGAGGGGCACACGAAGCGGTTCGAGCACCATCAGGTCGACCTGGGCGACGAGCAGGCGATGGCCGGACTGCTGGAAGTGGTCCGCCCCGAGGCCATCGTCCACTCGGCCACGGTGCAGTCGCCCCGCTTGCTGAACAGCGCGGAGATCGCTCCTGCTCTTCGTGCCGAGGTCAGGGCCGCCACATTCGGGATGTGGCTGCCGTGGCACCTCTGGCCCGCCGCGCAGTTGACGCGTGCGGTCGAGCTGTCCGGCATCGACACGCACGTGGTGAACGCCTCCTTCCCCGACGTCGTCAACGTGGCGATCTGGCGGCGGTTCGGTCACGGCCCGTCTTCGGGCGCGGGCAATCTGGAGGTCTGCGCCGCACGCGTGCTGCGGTACGTCATGGCCGCCACCGGTCGACCCGCGGCGGACATCGAGGTGTCGCTCGTCGGTTCGCACGCGCTGCTGACCCGCGGCACCGTGGTGCCGCACCACTTCAGGCTGACCATCGACGGCGCCGACGCCACCGATCAGGTGGATCTGACCGCGGCACTGTCATCCTGGCCCGAGGCGATCGACTGGCACGGCGACGTCCCGAACTCGCTGTACGCCGGTTCGGCCGTGAAGAACGCGCTCGCCCTGGTGGGCACCGAGCCACTGGCGACGCACGTGTCCGCACCGATGGGACTGCCCGGCGGCTACCCGGCGGTCGTCGGATCCGGCACGGTGGAGTTGCGGCTGCCGCCCGACCTCACCGAGCCCGAGGCGGTGGCCATCAACGACAGCGCGGCCCGTTTCGACGGCGTCGAGCGCATCGAGCCCGATGGGACGGTCGTGTACACGGCCGACTCCCGAGCCGCCATGGAGAATCTCGGCTACCGCTGTGAGGCGGTGGAGTTCGACGATCTGTCGAGGCGCTGTGGGGAACTGAAGAACCTCTACCGGCGCCTGACATCGGAGGGGCGCTAGAACGGTGGACTCGGGCAGAACGGCGCCCCGGCGCCGTCGTCGCGGTCCGGCCGCAGCACGGGAAGGAAGAGATGCCTGAGTTCACTCGCAAACCACTCGAGGGGCTGTTGCCACTGATCCCGCTCAGCCTCGACGCCGACGAGCGGATCCACCTCGACGGCGTGCGTCACAGCATCGGCCTGGTGGCCGCCTCGGGGGCACCCGGCTGCATCGTGTTCGGCTCGATGGGGCAGATGACCAATGTGTCGCCCGGCGAGTTCGACGCGGTGTGCGAGACGGCTGTGGCGGCCGGAGGTGAGGCCGGCGTCGCCGTCGTGGTGGGGTCGACGGCCACCTACCAGCAGGAGGCCGTCCGCCGGGCGCGCTACGCCGAGGCCGCCGGCGCCGACGGGTCGATGCTGGCCGCCCCCTACGCCCTGCCGCTCACCCCCGAATGGGCCGCGGACTTCTTCTGTGCGGTGGCCGAGTCGCTGGACGGAGACATGGCGCTGATGCTCTACAACTACTCGCCGCTGAACGCGGTGAACATCTCGGTGAAGATGTGGGAGCGCCTGCTCGAGGTGCCCAACATCAAGGCCATCAAGGAGTCCAACATGGCGCTGCCGCACTTCGACGAGGTGCTGCTGACCATCGGCGAGCGGGTCAACGTGTTCTGTGGCAACGATCCGGCCTTCTTCCACGGCTCGCGGCTGGGAGCGGTCGGCGCCACCGGCATCTTCTGCTGGGCCGGCATGCGGACGGCCACGCGCTTCATCGACGAGTGTCGCAAGGGCAACCACGCCGACCCGTGGGTGCGGCGCGCCTACGAGGCCCTCCAGCAGCTCTCGGCGTCGATCCGCCGACCCGACATGCCGCTGATGCTGAGCTACGAGTACGCCTACTTGAAGGCCGTCGCCGAACTCGGCGGCGCCCGCCCGGGGATGCCCCGCAAGCCCTACGGCCCGTTGCCGGAGTTCGCCGCCGAACGGGTCCGCACGGCGGCCGGAGCGCTCATGGAGATGGAAGCAGAGCTGTGACCGTCCCGGGCCGGGTCCGCGTACCGTCATTCCGGCGGAGGCCGGAATCCAGGACCCGGTCGGCCTGAGTTGCGCCTGTGACCGTTCCGGAGCGAGGTCCGGGGGAGATCCTGGTGGTCTCCCGGCAGGAGGTCGAGGAGCTGCTCACGCCGGCGGCGACCCTGCAGCGTGTGCTCGACACGTTCGCCTGGGTCGGGGAGGGTCTGGTCGACCAGACCAACCCGGTGAACCTGTGGGTGCACGACCGCACCGCGCCCGGCCCCGAGCCGCCCTTCGGCTACGGCGTGGTGCAGGCCTTCCCGGCGCTGATCCGTCCCCTCGACCGGGCGGCACTGAAGTGGCTGAGCAGCTGGTCCAAGAATCCCCGCCGAGGGCTGCCGGCCATCTCCGCCCTGGATCTCGTCACCGACACCGAGACCGGCATGCCGCTGGCGCTGGTGGACGGGACGTCGGTCACCAACATGCGCACCGGCGGTCACGCCGCCGTGGGGGCCAAGTTCCTGGCCCGCCCCGACAGCAGCAGCCTGGCGATCATCGGCTGCGGCAATGAGGGGCGCACGCACCTCTGGCTGCTGGCCGAGCTGTTCGACCTGACACACGTGGTGGCGTTCGACATCGACGAGGCGGCCGCGACGCGCTTCGCCAACGAGGCCACTGAGAAGCTCGGCGTCGAGGCCGGCATCACCGCAAGCGTGGAGGAGGCCACCGCCGGCGCCGACATCGTCTGCGTGGTCACCACGGCGCTGCAGCCGGTGCTCATGGAGCCCTGGATCTCCTCGGGCACTCATGTCTGCGCAGCCACTGGCTTCCGGGACGTGGACCCGGCGTGCGCCCGCGCCTTCGACAAGTGGGTCGTGGGCTGGTACGGCCGCGACTTGGAATGGATCACCGGCGACGAGGTGGGCCGCATCGGCGGCCTCCAGGAGGGTCAGCTCACCCGGGACGACATCCACGCCGACATCGCCGGCGAGATCCTGGGGGGCGAGCGCCCGGGTCGTGAATCCGCCGACGAGCGCACGATAATGACCCACATGGGCATGCCCGCACTCGATGCCGCCTGCGCGGCACTGGTCTACGACCTGGCACTGGAGGCCGGGGCCGGAACCTGGATCGAGGTCTTCTGAGCGATGGATCGCCCCGAGCAACCGGGCCCGGTCGACATGGACCTGCTGGTCGGGGCGTTGGACTTCGTGCGCCCGGCCCTGCAGTCCGACGGCGGCGACCTCACGCTGCTGGGCGTCCGTGAGGACGGCGTCGTGGAGATCGAGATGATCGGCGCCTGCCGCACCTGCCCGCTGTCCATGGTCACCCTCACCGGCGGCATCGAGGCCGTCCTGCTCCAGCGCGTCCCCGGTGTGACCGGCGTCGTCTCCCGGCTGCCCGAGCCGGTCCAGTCCTCCAGCGCCCCACCGTTCAGCCCCGCCGAGGCCCTGGCCACCGCACAGGCCGCCAAATCGGCACCCGCCCCGGTCAAGCCCCCACGCCGCCGCATCCTGCGCCGCCGCTGATCGGCGCTCCACCCCCGTCGGGTGGGCGAGACCTTGCCTCCCGAAAGGCACTCATGCCGCTGGTGGCCATCCGGCTTGTGGATGGGTTCGTAGATGGGCCGATTTGCAGTTGTCCGAGGCGCGTGAGCTTGGTGACGAATGTTCCTCGGACGGTAACGCTGAGAACTCGAATCCTCAACTGTCAGCGGCGAGCAGTGCGCGGAAGGAGAGGACTTGTTCTTGTCCTTCGTGGCCCATGATCTGAAGCGCGATCTGGTAGCGGCCCGGGGCTGGGAGTGGGATGTGGCGCAGATCGATGACAGAGGGAATGATCAGTAAGCCCCGCTCTGATACACGTTTGAAGCGTAATGCGGTGTTCTACGTGGAACAATCCGCGTTGCCCGGGAATCTCGAGGCGCATGTTGAAGTTCCGCTCCGCCATGGGCACGAGGCGGCACAGCGCCAGCAGCTTGCCGCGCAGATCCAGTTCACGGGGTTCGAGGCCGACGGTGCGCACGACGAGGTCCAACCAGTCGTCCCGGCCGAACCCCCGGCGCCCGGCGACGAACTCGTCGAGGTCGAAGGCGGCGACCTGGATCGGCTTGAGCGCCCGGATGTAGAACGGCCGCTTCTGGGCCTCGTCCTCGGCGGGGTTGTAGAGCAGGTCGAGCTGGCACCAGACGCCGCCCTGGAGCAGCCGGTCGTACTTGTAGACGACGGTCTCGGGCACGTGGACGAACTTGTCGTTGAAGTTCTGCAGGTGCGCCCAGAACTTGTCGTCGCGGGCGAGCAGACGCACGTCGACCTTGTCGATGAGCCGGTACTCGCCCTTCTGCTTGACCCGCGCCTTGGCCAACTCGGACTGTTCGGGGCGGATGAAGTTCTCCCTCAGGGTCTTGTTGACGACACCCAGTCCCGCCTCGATCGACGACGGCACGTCGGAGGCGCAGTACTTGCCCAACAGGAACTCCAATACGTAGACCGGGACGTTGGCGCCCACCTTGACTTGGCGGACGAGGTCCTTGCGCACGACGCGCCCCGCGAAGGCGTCGTTGGCGAGTCCGTCGAGCCGGTCGAGTTGCATCACAGAATCAGTCAAGGTCTTCCTTCACCGTCACCGGCGCCGCGACCTCGACCCGCTCCGACGCCAGCGCCAAGCCGGTGCGGGCGTCGATCACCTGCAGGTCCACCTCGGTTCCGGCGGTCAGGTTCTCGGTGACCTGGAGGGTGAGTACGCTGGTCTCACCGGCGGCGACGGTCACCGACCCGCTGTCCGGATCGTACCCGTCACCGGAGACGACCCGTGCCACCACAGGGGCGCCGCTCCATCCGGCGACGACCCGCACCGTGACCCGGTCAGTGAACAGGTCACCGTCGAAAGTCAGGGCGGCGGAGAACACGCCGGTGGTGATCCGGCGCCCGGCCACGGTGATGGTGACTCTGAGCGCGCCGCGCTCGGGTTCGTGGCCGAGTTCTGCGACGATGATCGGGACGACCAATTCCTGGGGCGAGAGGCCGCCGTGGAAGAACTGGCGGCCACCACCGGCTTTGAACACCGCCAATCCGCGAGGCACGACCAGATCGAGGTCACCCGACACGCCGCAGGAGGCCAGGGGAACCCGCACCGTGGCGTCGTCCGGCACGCCGCCGCGGCCCACGAAGACCCGCCGCTTGGTTGTTCCGACGGCACCGGATGGGGCGGCGACGGTCCGGTCCGCGCCGACACCCCTGCTCAGCGCGATGAAGCCGTGGTCGGCGGCAACGACGACACGATCCACATCGCAGCGGGCGACGCGGGCCGTCAGCTTCGCCAGGAGTTCGATGACCGTCTCGAAGTCGGTCCAAGCGACCGACAGGAACCCCGATTCGCCCGCAGCATCGACCTCCTGGGAACGGATCAGGATTAGATCGGCATCGCCGATGCTCTCGGACAGTTCCACTTCGCCCATCTGGGACGCCTCGTTCAGATCAAGATCGGCTACACGGCCGTGTCGGGCCCGGAGAAGGTCGCGCCGGTGGCTGACTGTGCTCACCGGCGTGCCGGTGACGCTCACCCGCAGTTGCTCGCCTTCGAGCCCGAGCCGCAACCCTGCCGCGGCCCCGGGCAGCAGGTTCGCCATCCCCACCGAGGTGATCGTGGGCGCCGCGGCGATCGCGGCCTGGATCCGCACCGCCGCGCCGGTCTGTCGTAGAGCGCTTGCCAGTTCCTCACCCAGTTCGTAGCGCAGCGCATCAACCCAGACATAGGCCGTACGCCCGGACGCGCCAGCGACGAAGCGGTCGTGGATCTCGCCTTGGCGGATCATCTCGCCCACGTCGAGAGCCTCGGCGGCCAAGGCGGTGACGAAGCGGCGCAGCGCGGCGTCGAGCCACTGCTCGTATGCAATGCGCGCCGTGGTCAAGATGTCCTCCAGAGCACCGAAGGCAGCCAGCCGGGTGCGTGCGACCTCCAACCTGCGGTGGGCGCGATCCACGCGCCAGCCGTCCTCGGCGTACCACGCCAGTATCTGCCCCGACTTTGCCGGCGGCGGCGGTTCGGCATCGTCAAAAGCCGTGTGGAGAGCGGCGATGGCCCGCACGGCGCGCCACTTGGCCCCCCATCCCGATGCGGTATCCGAAACCCAGGGGCTGATGCGTAAGCGGCAATCGGCGATCTCAGCGCTCTCAGTCGCGCGTTGCCGGTCGCGAACCTGCAGGAGCCCGATCGCATGCGCGAGCGCCGCCTCCTCCACGGCCGGCGTACCGCCCGCCGCGTCGAGCCCGCGCACCCACTCGAGCGGCCCGGACGCCGCCAGCGCGGCGTCGGCGGATTCGGCCAGCCGCCGGTACGCCTCGGCGCCCCCGGTCGCGGCCCGCAGTCGTTCCAGCAACCGGCAGGCGCTCCGGCGTTGAGCGGCCGAGGGCGGCTGCCATGTGGCCGCGAGCGAACTCGGCAGCGACCCGTCGGTGGCGGAGTCGATGTCGCAGAGGACCGCATGGAGGAACAGGGATTCCCGAACCTCGTCGCCCGAGCCGGCTGCCCCTCCGCCGACCGTGTCGGCCGCGAGTTCGCCGACCTTCGCCCAGAGGTCGCCCCCGTCGAGAGCTTCATCGGCCGAGCCGGTGAGCACTGCGACGAGCATCCCAATCGGATCGCTTGAGCCGAGCACCGCGATGAGCCGTGCATCGACGGCCGCCGTGCTCTCCGCGGCGGCCTCCGCCTCCCCGAGAGTGCGGGCCTCGCGACCGATCGCCGTGATCCTGGCCGGGGCCAAGTGCCCGCTATACGCCTGCTTCACAAGTGTGGCCAGTCGGAGTTTGAACGGAGTACCGGCGTCGCGTACCTCAGCGAAGGGGTCCGGCTCCTCCTCGGCTGGCACGTACACGACCAGCGTCGGCGACTTCTCGCCGGAGACCGCCGCCTCGATCTGCCGCCGCAGCGCGTACCAACTCCCCTCGAACGCCGCGAAGCCCGCACTCTCGGGCACCAGCGAAGGAGCGACGTCCGCGTACTCGCCCGCCCCGTCCTCCCAGATCACCAGCCGGTGCCTGCGCACCTTGATTGAGGGGTGCTTCGCCGTAGGACGCCGGGTGTGGTCCCACCTCGTCGTCCAGGTAGGTGATTCCGTCCAACCCCAGTGCCGCCCACTCGCTCACGCGCTCGTCAATCGCCCTGGTCAGCTTGAGGATCCGGAGATGGCGGAGACCGTCGCCTTCTGCATGGCGAACAGGGGCGTCTCGGATCGTCATTCCTGCCACGAGTCCGGACATGACGGAAGGCATAGTGAAGAGCCGCGCCGTCTCATCGCCGAGGTCTCCGACCCGGTGAAGCTCGGCAGCTTCGAGCGCCGACCGCGAGAGCGTTGCGTCCGCCTCGATTCCCGAGATCCACGGGAGGCGCTGCACGGCGCCGACGGAATACCGCTTCGCCGGGCTCCCTGACGTCGTGCTTTCGGCGGATCCAAGCGAGGCAGCCAATAGAGCGTCGCTCAGCCGGCTTGTCAACACGCCCAACATCGAACCTTTGTCAAGAACGGGAAAGGCCCCGTGGCCGACGTGCGAGAACACAGCGCCAGCTGGGAGAATTCTCGGTCCGAATCCGCTGGTCGTTCGCTCGGGCCGAGTGAGACCCGGTCGGAAGTAGTACTGCGGATTGCGAATCGCGGATCCGTCGTGATTCCGCAACTCTTCGCCGTCGCTTCCGTAGTTGACGACGAGATGCACGTCCGCCCAGTAGGGGCTGTACTCGCCGCCCTTGGCGAACGGAACCCACCGCCTCCTGGTCTTGGTCTCAGCGCGGCTGCGGGCGATGCGCGCGGGATCGACCTCCCAAAACGCCCGCACGAAGCGGAAATCGTCGCCAGAAGTAAGGCCCTGTCGGACGTTTCCGGCCGTGCCCTCGATCGGCGGATGATCCATGAATAGCGTGCGGAGCGACGGGCTCATCCAGTAAGCGACGGGCGACCCAGGTATCGCGTCGAACTCATCCAGAGCCATGTGGACTATCCGAGAGTCGTCCTCACCGCATCGCGCGGCACCGATGGCGGCCGCGAGTCCAGCGGGTCGATCGATTTCTTTGTGCAAGCGGACGAAAGTCGTCTGGCCTCGTGACCGCTCGACGCGGCTCCGCTGCCTTTCATCGTCGGGCACGCCTGCGTGGTCATCCCGGCGGACGACGTAGGCCGCAGCCTCAACCATCGCTTGAGTCATCACGCCGTAGCCGAGGTCAGCCAATGTCATTAGCCGATGACCGAGCAGGACCTCGCGCCGCCACGCCTCGAACGTGCTGAGGAACATCCCGACGCGGGACGTGATGGCACCTACATAGCCCACAACGGGCTGACAGAGTTCCAAGCCGCGCCCCACGAATGCCGCGACCAGGTCGCAGGTTCTCGCGGGCATCCACGGGTACGTCGCTTTGAGATAGGGCTTCGTCTCGGGCACGGGTTCACCGAAGGGTGGGTTCTGGAGGACGGCGTCGTAGCGGCGCAGCAGGGCTGTGACGAAGCGCACGGCGTCGCCGGCTTCGGCGGCCAGTAGTCGCTCGCCGGGGGTTGCGGTCGTGGCGTCGGCGACGGCCTCCACGGCATTGAGGAGTTCGTTCTGGAGATGCGTGATCTGCTCGGGGGTGACGGCGGCGGCGAGGTGGCCGTGGGCGGTGCCGGCGATGGAGGCGCGGATCTCGTCCTCGATTCGTTCCTCGATCCGCAGCAGCGGTCCGAGCACGGGCGCGTCTTCGAGTGCGTCGGAGAGCGCCCGGACCAGAGTCGCCTGCTGTCGGGGCAGTTCGGCCAGGATCTCGTCGAAGCCGGCGGCGGTGGCGGGGAGGGATCGGGCGCAGACGATGTTGGGGCGCGGCAGCCGCCCGCCGGGGCACGAGCGGCGGGCACGGAACAGCAGCGCGGCCGATGCGACTTGGGCGCCGCGCGGATCGATGTCGATTCCCCACAGTGAGCCGACGATGTGTTTCGCAGCGTCAGCGGGCGTCACACCGGCGTGTCGCCAGGCTCGTTCGAGGAGGTCGTAGGCGGCCAGCAGGAAGTGGCCCGATCCGCAGGCCGGGTCGAGCACGGCGACTTCGGGGAGATCGACCGGCTCGCCGCTCTCGGTCGGCGGGTCGACGAGCAGCGGCAGGTCGTCGATCAGGGGCGACGACGGGTCGGCGTCGAGGAGCCGCCTACCCAGGCTGTTCTGAACGAGGAAGTCGACGACGTAGCGCGGGGTGAAGAACTGATTGCGGACGGCCAGCTCGCGGCTGTCGCGGGGCGCCTGCGAGGCCTCCCGCATGGCGGCGCGCTCCTCGGATGTGTTGAAGAATTGATAGCACCAGCCGAGACAGTCAGGAGCAGCCCAGAGGTCGGCGTCCTCGTCGCCGGCAAACAGTCCGACAAGGTCGCGCACCGCGCCGGCGCTCGGGGCGAGCGCCAGCAGCGGGTTGCGGGGATCGAACAGGGCGGGGACGTCGCTGGCGAGTTCGTCGCCGCACATCTTGAGGTAGGCCCAGTAGCCGTTGGTGTCGTCGGCTGCCAGCAGGGGGGCCAGTTCGGCCACGTCGCGGTACCCCTGGGATCGGTCGCCGTAGGCCAGCGAGGGCGGCAGCAGGCCGAGGTCTTCGGCGATGCGGACGGCGACGAGCCGGTTGAGGTGCGTGAACGTGGCCTCGCGCAACAGCCGGCCGACGGCCGCCTTCGGGGAGGCTCCCTCGCTTCGCAGGTGCTCGACGATCGAGACGATTTCGCGGCGCTCGGCAAGTCCGCTGGGGTCGAGCCGTAGGGACGCCTCCTCGGCGATCGAGCCGTCGGCGTCGATGCCGAACCGCCCGGCGGCCTGTGCCGCGAGGTCGGTCTCAAGGAATGCGCGGCCGCGTCCGACGAGTCGTTCGAGCCGGCCCCGCTGCGCCTCGTCGAGACCGGGGGTCACTGGAAGCGGACCTGCCTGCCGTCCGCGAGTTCGTCGGCCACGGCCTCCCGTATGCGCTCGAGGGCAGGTTCGATCTCGTCCTCGGTCGAGATCGGTCCGGGCACGATGTCGCCGGTACTGATCCAGGACACCCGTCCGGCTGTGCGAACGTCCTCGAGCTTTCGCCGGGCCTCGCCGGCCCTGGCGCGGGCGCTGTCGACCCGCGCCGCCAACTCCGACGCTCCGAGTTCTCCCAGAACCTCCGGCGGAACGAGCCCGTCGAACTGTGCCAACACCTCAGCGAGGATGCCTGCGTCGAGATCGCTGAACTCGGATCGGATGCGAGAACGAATCTCCTCCAAGACGGCGTTGAGGCGGTCCGCAGCGGCTTGCGCCGCATCCTCGCGAGCGCCAGCGAGGTGCTCCGCGACGGCGATGGCGGTCGCGGCGTGAGTCGCGAGATCGCTGTCCGAGAGCAGATCCTGAAGTTCGGAATGCTTGTGTCGGACTGCCTCAGGGAATGCGTCCACCGACCGGTTGGCCTCTCTGCGGGCGACGCGTAAACCGTCGGCGTGCTCGGCCAGGAAGCCGTCCAAGGTGGTGACGGACTCCAGGCCCGCGGTCAGGTCGGCCCACGTCGCCAGCGCCGTCGTGAGGACTTCGGTATCACCCTCGGCGCTCAGGCGGTCGAGAATCCCGCGGGTGCGCGTGACAGGCTCGGGGACGGTGACGCCGATCCCCGCCAGGGTCGAGGCGACGCGGACGGTCGGCTCCCGGTGCGGCGCGAACGTCCGGCGGACGACATCGGCCAGCGCCGCCGTCGAGTGGCCGGTCACGTTCGCGCCGAAGGCTTCGAGCTTCCGGGCGAGGTCGGTGCGCTGCTCGAGTGGAATGTCGGAGTGCGTCGGGTTGGCGAACGTCGCGGACCTGAACGCGGGGATCGTCCCGAACACCCCGTCGAGGCGGCGGTCGCCTGCGTCGGAGATGCGCTGACCCTGGTGGATCACTTCGACCATGCCAGCGCGCACGGCGTCGGCGCAGAGCGCCTGGGTGACCTCGATGGGGGCGCCGAACGGCGGACCGGCACAGTGCGACGCCAGGTAGCCGCCGGTGGCCTCGTGGCCGTAGGACGCCCGCCTCTGCACCTCGCCGACGAGCGCGGCGAGGGGACCGTGCTCGGTGACGAGCACCCAACCGTCGGGGGTTGCCTCGACCAGGCCGATGCCGCCCTCGCGGAGCGTCCCGAGGTCGGTCGTGCGCAGCACGAGCATCACGTCGTCGCGCCGCAGGTTCGCCGTGAACTCTCCCAGCCGCGGGTACATCTCGTCCAGCCGCTCGTCGAGCAGGCGCTGCGCCGTCGGGCGAAGGTCGCTGCCGTCGGCCTCGTCGACGCGCCCGCGGAAGATCACCTGCCCGGCCGCGAGGTCGCGTGCGAGCCGTTAGAGGGCCGCCGACTCGTGGCGGGCCTCGCGCCCGCGTTCGGCGCCGAGAAGTTCCACCTCGGTGGCGTTCTTGCCGGCGGTGTCGCGCCTGTCGATCATGCTGCGGCTGCGGTGAAGGTCCCGCAGCGCATCCCAGGTGTCCTCGGCGAGTTCGTAGACCCAGGTCACGACGTTCTCGCCGGCCTTCTCCCGCGAACCGGCCCGGAGTTCGGCACGACGTTCGGCGGTCGCCTCCTCGATGTGCAGCGCCAGATCCCCGGCCACGACGCCCTCACCCTCGACGGTCACGTCGACCTTGAAGGAGCGGCCGCGGGCCACGGTGAGGCCGCCGAGCGCTTCTTGCAGCAGGCGACGCCTGCACCGCCGGGGCGTGCGTGCGACCGAAGAACCGCTCGGTGGCGCTCCCGTCGCCCACCGGCGGGTTCGCCAGGAGATAGCCGAGGAGCTTCGCCCAACTCGACTTGCCCGAACCGAAGAACCCCGACACCCACACTGTGCAGGTCTCGTTCGGGCTGAGGATCGACTCCTGGTAGGCCTCGAGCACCGTCTCGAACTCCTCGAGGATGTGCTCGGTGGCGACGTACTCCTCGAGTTCGTTGGCGATGGTGGCCTCGTCGGCGTCATCGACCTTGACGACCTCCTCGATGGTTCGGCGGATGTCGCGCCGGAAGAGTTCTTCGATCCTCACGCCTGCGTCTCCCTCGGCACGATCAGCGCCCGGTAGCCGTAGGCGGGCTCGGCTCGGCCCATGAACCGCAGACCGTACTCACCGATCCGCGTGCCCGGGTACAGCAGCGTGACCGGTCGGGACAGTCGACCGCGCAGATCGTCGAGCAGCGTGGACGTACGATACGCGGGATAGAGCGCCCCGGCCCGGTACAGGAACACCGCGGTTCGCTCGTTGCAGCCCTCGACCTGCTCCACCACGCGATCCGTGAGCGTCGGCGGCTCGCGGAGAATCTCCCCGACCGCCGCGGACACCTCACGAACCGCCGCCCCGTCGTTCGCCTCCCGCGCCCGGCGCTCCAAGTCGACCAACTCGTCGAAGTAGCCGGAATCGTCCACCGCCGTCCAGAACAGGTCCGCCAGCGACACCGCCGCACAGGCGACCCGCCGCGGCGGCGACTCCAGCCAACGCCGCAGTTCCCCCAGGTCGCGCCGAACATCCCACTCCTGCTTCGGGTGGTACTGGTACAGCACGAACGGCGGATCACCCCCGGCGGCGAAGTGCGCCTCGATGCGCTCACCGATCCGGCGCAACTCCTCACGCAACGGCACCGGTGACCTCCCGCCAGCTCATCGGCCTGTTGACTGCGCGCCGAGATTCTCTGCACTCATGCAGCCGCACCGGTGACCTCCTCCAGCCGTCCCACCAACCAGTCGAGGCGCACCGCAGAGCCGGCGCGAGAGAAGCGCAGAACCCCCAGGCGAGCCGACCGGACGAACAAGTCCTCCACTGCCGAGTCGTCCAGGAGCCAACGCTGCCAGACGCCGCCATTCGCGAGAGCCCGCGACGACGCCCCCTGCTCGTGCTCCCGCCACGCCACGTAAGCGAAGCCGCGGGGCGTCATCGCGGGCCGAGCGATCTCCTTGCGGTGCCCCTTGGCGACGCCCGCGAGGACCCCGAAGTCCCGCAGCGTCGACAGCAGCCCCCGGGCCGTGCGCGTGCGGACGCTGTCGCTCCACTCAGGTACCCGCCCGGTGGCGCCCAGTTCGCTCAGCCAGCCAACGGCATCGTCGATGCCGACCGACAGGCGCCCCTGCTGCCACCACTCCCACATCGGCCACTCGGCGAAGGCGGCCGCTGGCCGGGCGACCACCGCGACGCGGCGGCGCCCCGCTTCGACCCTCGGGGGATCGGGCGGGGCGCCGCTTCACTTGTGCCGCCGGGGAGCGGGCACCTGCCCGCCGCCCGGCTTGTCGCTTACTCGGCCGGTCGCAGGCCGGCGAGGCGTGGGATGGCGTTCGGGTACAGCACGAAGCCCTCGACCGTGTCGCGCATGGCGATCTTGTAGTCGGGCAGTGCCAGGAACACCCACGGGGCGTCGTCCACGATGATGCGCTGGGCCTCCTCGAAGGTCCTGGCGCGCTCCTCGCGGTCCAGGATTCCCCAGCCCTCGTTGATGATCTGGTCGACCCGCTCGTTCACGTACTGGGTGTAGTTGCCGAACACACCCGACAGCAGGAACACCGACAGGGTGTAGTTCGGATCGTCGATCCAGGGCAGACCCTCGTCGATGAACATCTGCATCCGGTTCTCACCCACCTTGCGCTCGGCGTAGACCGGCGAGGGCAGCTTCTCGATCTCCACGTCCATGCCGATCTCGGACAGGTGCGCCTGGATGCGCACGGCGATCAACTCGTGCTCGCCCTTGGCGGAGTCGATCGACAGGACCACCGTGGAGCCGTCGTAGGAGCTTCCGTCCAGCAACTCCTGCGCCTTGGCGAGGTCACGCCGGTAGCCGATGCTGTCGCCCAGGCTCGAGTACGAGCCGGGGGCGATGGGGCCGTAGAGGCGCTGGGCCTCGCCCTTGTAGACGTTGTTCAGGATGTCGTCGTAGTCCACGGCGTAGGACACGGCCTGGCGCACGGTCTTGTCGTCGAACGGGGCGATCTGGTTGCCCATGCCCATGTAGGCCAGGTTCTTGGACGGGAACCGCTGCACGGTCACGCCTTCGGCGCCCTCGAGGGCGGCGAAGTCCTCGGTGCCCAGGGCGATGGCCACGTCGATGACCCCTGCCTTCAGCAACTGCACGCGCTCGGCGTTGGACGGGATGATCTTCCAGATGATCCTGTCGTAGGCCTGCGGCTCGAAGGAGTAGTTCTCGCGCGCCTCGAAGACGACTTCCTGGTCGGGAACGCGGCTGACGAGGCGGAAGGGACCGCTGGCGTTGTCCACGTTGCGGGAGAAGTACTCCATGGCCCACGGGTCGTCCTCGGTGGCGTTCTCCTTGATGACCTTCGGATCGATGATCGCCGAGGAGGTCATGTAGAAGTGCTCCATCACCATCGGGCTCGCCTCGGACGAGGTGAACCGGAGGGTGTACTTGTCGAGAACCTCCGGCGGCTCCTGGATGAAGGCGATGTTCCGCAGCAGCCAGTTGGCCCCGCCGGGCGTGTTGAGGTTCCGCTCGGTCATGAAGCGCACCGTCTCGGCGGTGACCTCCGTGCCGTCGTCGAAGAGGACGCCCGGGCGCACCTTGATGGTGTAGGTGAGCCCGTCGGGGTGCGCCTCCCAGGACTCGAAGTAGCGGGGCATCAGGTCGCCCGCCGCGCCGATGAGGGCGCCGTTCTGCTCCACGGTCCTGTGGAGCACAGGCGGCTCGTACACCAACTCGAGCGCCTCGTGGGCGCGGATGAAGTTGGCGCAGCACGTGTCCAGCGTCTCGATGTCACCCGGGACACCGACCACCAGGACGCGTTCCTCCTCCGCCTCCTCCGGCGCCGGCGCCGTCGCCGCGGCCTGTGCTTCGGCTGCCTCCACGGCGGCCGCGGCGGCGTCCGCAGCCTCGTCCGCCTCGGCCTGTGCGGCTGCGGCATCCGCGCGGGCTTCCTCGGCGGCGGCCTGGGCGGCGGCCAGGTCGGCCTCGGCCTGTGCCACGGCCGCCTGGTTGC